>JAGRNM010000009.1 GCA_020440745.1 Deltaproteobacteria bacterium | reverse complement strand
CAACTTGCTCCACAGCAAAACCTTACTTGCTGACAGCTGCAAGCTCTTTGCCAAATACATGGTGGAAGGAATGGAGGCTAATGAAAAACGTATTAAAGAATTATTGAACCAATCTTTAATGCTAGTAACAGCTTTAAACCCCAAAATCGGCTACGACAAATCTGCCAAGATCGCCTACAAGGCCCACAAAGAAGACAAGACCCTTAAAGAAGCTTGTTTGGAATTGGGCTATCTAAGTGAAGCGGAGTTTGATGAAGTAGTTAGGCCTGAGAAGATGATTAGGCCTTAAGCTTAGAAAAATAATACTTATTCCATCAAATTAAATCACTTAAGAAAAAACTAGTTAATAGACTTCTCCACTTTTTATTTAGCTCTATATTAGTAGCTATAAAAAAGCTATTTAAGTGGATAAAAATAGAAAATATTTTAGCAAGTCAATCCATTAGTATTACTGAACTCAAAAAAAATCCTTCTGCAATTTTAAAAGACTTTGGGGGTGAGCCGGTGGTAGTTTTAAATCATAATCAAGTAGCCTACTACCTGCTCCCTCCAAAATTTTATGAAAAACTACTTGATGCGCTAGACAAGCAATTCTTAAGCAAGCTGATTCAAAAGCGCCTTAAAGAAGAATGGATGGGTTAAGTTTAGATAAGCTATAAATTAAATTACAATTTGTAAAATCCGCTCTCAAAGAGTGCAAAATATCAAGCTGCACCTTAAAGCTTCTTCCCTAAGTCTTCTAAAATCTACTGCATAGTTAGAAGTTTACTAAAGACACGCTCCAAATCTCGACGGCCCAGTATAGAAATGGTCTCTACTTTAGCAGCAGCTTGGAAGTTTCCAAAACTGTGCTTTTTGAAGATAAAGCATCTAAAAGTCCCTACAATAAAGGCAAAAATAAAAACACCACACCAATAAAAGTAAAAAGCCCGCCTCAGATCATGGGGGTTATTTTTTTAATGGAGTTTTTCAATTTTAATAAGGCAATCCTTTAAGATCTTTTTAAAGAAGACAAATAACCCCAAGCCATGCCTGTAACCAAACCCACTGTATGGGCCATATTAGCCATATGGGAAATTATCGTACCCGTAGGCCAAAGCGCTCCCACATAACCAATACCTAGCCAAATTAACATCATGGTCACAACGCTGGAATTTAGCCTTAAACCCAAACTGCGATCAAATTTTCCCCTAATCCATAAAAAACCTAAAAGGCCATAAACTACTCCTGACATACCTCCAAAAAGAGGCCCGCTTACTAAGTACTGACCCACATTACTAGCCGCACCTATCAGCAAGACCTGGGCTAAAAAAACTGTCCAACCAAATCGTTTTTCGATCACCGTACCTAAGTCTTTTAGCCAAAGCATATTAAAAATAATATGAAGCAAACCAAAATGCACAAAAATCGGAGTGACCAAACGCCACAACTCGCCCTCTTTAATCTCCACTAAGTTGGACAAATGCGCCCAAGCAAAGGAATGGTTTTCTACTCCGTACTCAGAAATAAATAAATAATGGATCAAGTCATAACTTTTTCCCAAACCCGACAAAAGCGAAACCACTACACTGATAGCAATCAGTGCTAAAGTAACGGGAGGAATGTTTTTTAAAGAGGCCGAAGCTCCACCAAAAGTGGTCCTGGCATTGACTTGTTTAAAACGACTTTCTTTCTCGGCCTTTCTTTGTCTTAAACGCTGATCTCTAGCAGCTTGAGTAGCGCTTAAAAAGTGCAATGACTTAGGATTGTTTAAAAACTCTTTAATAATGTTTTGAGCTTTTTCTAAATCTTCATCATCGTGCACCCAAAGACTTAAGCCCGTCTCTTCTTCATGCAAGGTGTTTTCGATTCCTTGCAGGTAAAGATAGTCCGCAATGGTTTCTGCAGTTTGCTGATCTTGAATTTGAGCAATTTGACGCATTCGTAATAATTAACTGGTTAACTGCTTCACTGGTTAACCCATCAATAAACTATTCCAGTTCCATCACCTTGCCCAATTGAGTGGCTAAGGGGGAATTCATTTTTTTTAAGGCCTTATATTCTTGTTTGGCTTTTTTATAATCAAAAACTTTGCTCTCCATATAGAGCCGCCCCAACTTAAAACGGATTTGGTCATCCTCGGGCGCCTGTAAGGCAGCCTGGCGCAAGTGATAAAGCTCCCAAGGGGCTTCTCCTTTTTCTCTAAAAACTAAAGACAAACCCACATGAGCCCAAGGATAGTGAGGCTTTAATTTTAAAGTTCTTTCGTAAGAAACCCGAGCTAAGTCTAAGAGACCTCTTTCTCGGTAAGCCTCAGCCAATTTAAAATGTAAGCCAGGATTCTTAGGGGTTTTGCCCAAAGCTTCGATTAGGTCCGAAAGCTGAGTGTCTGCTTGGACTTGCCCTTTAAAGGACTCTATCTGTTTAATTTGATCAATTTCTCTTGCCTGAGAAAAAAACGGCCAAGCCAAGATTAAAATTATTAATAATTTTTTCATCTTGATCCCTTTAAAAAATAACCAAGTCATCCCGATGGACTACCACGTCCAAGTATTTATACCCCAAAATTTTTGAAATTTCTGAACTTTGATGTCCCATTAATTTTTTAATTTCCTCCGAGTGATAACTCGTCAAACCCCTGGCAAAAGTTTTACCACCTTTTAGACAAATATCCACTGCATCCCCTTTTTGAAAAGAACCTATCACTCCACAAATCCCACTAGGTAAGAGAGAACGACCTTTTTTGAGCAAAACTTCTTTGGCTCCTTGATCTACTTCCAAACAACCCCGACTTTTCATGCCATAGGCAATCCAATACTTCTTGCTGCCCATTTTTTGTTCTTTGGGCAAAATCAAAGTCCCTACAGACTTACCTTGTTCTATTTTATTTAAAATCTTAGGCGCTTTACCATTGGCAATAATCGTAGGTATCCCGTAGGCTTGAGCCTTTTCCGCCGCCTCTAGCTTGGTCAGCATCCCTCCGGTGCTACCTTGTTTAAGAGTATCGCTAGCTCCTTTTTTAATAAAAGCAGAAATTTTTTTTAAAAGGTCTAGTTTTTTGGCTTGGGGGAAAAAGCTAGGGTCTTGCTCATAGACTCCATCAATATCACTTAAATTAATTAACAAATCCGCTTCTGCTAAGTGGGCTACTAAAGCGGCTAAGTTGTCATTGTCGCCTACTTTAATTTCTTCGGCAGTTACGGTGTCGTTTTCGTTGACGATGGGAATCAGCCCTAAACGCAAAAGCTCACTCAAAGTATGGCGAGCATTTAAAAAACGTCTGCGATGGCCTAAGTCTTCGTGGGTCAAAAGCATTTGTCCTACTTTTAATTGAAAGGGACGAAAGGCTTTTTCGTATTCCTGCATGAGACGACTTTGCCCCGCAGCAGCAATGGCTTGTTTAGTAACCAAAGATTTGGGTTTTTCCCTAAGTGCTAAAAGATCCAAGCCAGCCGCCACCGCTCCCGAACTAACCAAAACCACCTGTTTTTTGCTCTCCAGTAAGCTAGCAATTTGCCTAGCCAAGGCACGAAAATAAAGGGATTTTAAAGAGCCCTCTGGATCTACCAAAACCGAAGATCCCACTTTAATAACCCAACGTTTTTTATTTTTTAATTCTGCTCGCATACCTTATTTTGATCTTTCTCCTGCTCAGAGGAGAGTTCACTTAATAAATCACCCAATGCTTTTAATAACTCTTCTATCCCTTGTTTTGTAACAGCACTCATGACAAAGCAGCGATAACCTTTTTTCTCAAAAAACTCCCTTATTTTTTTTAAAAACTCTTGGTCTTGCACAGCGTCGGCCTTACTTAAGGCCACCCATTGAGTACGTTTTTTAAACTGAGGAGAAAATTCTAAGAGCTCTTGATTAATCTCTTGAAAACGCTGCCAAGCTAAGTCTTGCGCTTCCTCTTGGACTTCTAAATCACTTAAGTCCAATAAATGTAAAAAAACTTTAGTCCTCTCAATATGTTTAAGAAATTTAATACCCATGCCAGCCCCCTGACTAGCTCCTTCAATCAGTCCAGGAATATCAGCCACTGTAAAAGAAGAAAAATCTCCCCAAGACACCACACCTAATTGGGGCTTTAATGTAGTAAAGGGATAGTCGGCTACTTTGGGTTTAGCAGCACTAATACTTGCCAATAAAGTGGACTTACCCGCGTTGGGACGACCAATCAAACCTACATCAGCTAAGAGTTTAAGTTCTAAGATGAGTTCTCGTTCTTGGCCAGGTTCTCCAGGCTGGGCATAACTGGGAGCTCGATTGGTGGAACTAACAAAGCTTTGGTTACCCCGACCCCCTAAGCCACCCTTAGCTGCAATAAAACTTTGGTCCTCCTCGGTTAAGTCCGCCAAAACCTTACCAGTGGCCGAATCTTTAATCACCGTGCCCATGGGCACTTCTACTATTTCGCTCTTACCTCTAGCCCCGTGCATGCCCTTACCACCGCCATGGGCCCCAGCCTTGGCTCTAAAGTGGTATTTGCCCTTTAAGTGCATCAAAGTAGAACGCCTAGGATGGGCTTGCAAGAGCACATCCCCTCCCTCTCCTCCATTACCCCCATCAGGGCCTCCGCGGGGCACGTATTTTTCTCGGCGAAAGGAAACACAACCCCGTCCACCGTGCCCGGCCGTCACTAGGATACGAGCTTCGTCGATGAATTTCATAAAAAAATCCTACAAAAAGCCTTATTACAAGGGAATAAAAAGAAGAAAAAAGGCAGGCTAGTTCTTAGGCGCTTGCTGCCTCAGCAGGATAAACACTGACGCGTTTACGACCAGCACCAAATTTTTCAAAAGTCACCACACCCGAGATTTTAGCAAATAGGGTATAGTCTTTGCCCACACCGACATTGGTACCGGGATGAATCTTGGTACCACACTGACGCACAATAATAGAACCAGCGTGAATTTGTTCACCGCCAAAGGCTTTAACACCACGACGTTGTCCATTGGAGTCACGACCATTTTTAGAGGATCCGCCTGCTTTTTTGTGTGCCATGTCTTGTTATTTATTGTTCGTAATTCGTTGTTTGTATAAAGCCAAACTTTTGACGAAAACTTAGCAATAAACCAAAAAACCTAATTTAAACTTAAATAATTAAAACTTAAGCCGCAATTTCTTTAATCAAAACCTCGGTATAATGCTGCTTGTGCCCATAAGACTTAGAATAGCCTTTGCGACGTTTTTTCTTAAAAACAATGACTTTTTTCTGTCGTCCGTGACTTAGGACCTCTCCCACCACTTTAGCCGAGTCCAAAAGGGGTGTCCCCACTTTAGGCTCTTCACCACCAATAGCTAAAACATTAGTAAATTCAATAGCTTGGCCTTCTTTTGCTTCGCCAATCAGCTCAACTTGGACTTTTTGGCCTTCTAAGACTTTGTATTGTTTTCCACCGGTTTCGATAATGGCGTATTTCATAGGACCTAAACCTTGTTTTAATTAAATCAGGGCGTGGAGGCTTAACTTAGCCAATTCGGGCCGTCAAGCTAATTTCACCTCCTAAATAATCTCCACAACCAACCAATAACAAGTAAGGGATTTACCCTCTAATATCATACTGTTCCACGCCTAAACTGTCATCGGCCACCACATTAATTTTTTTGTAAAAGCGTTTTTCCATTTCAATCATACCGTCGCTTTCTTCTTCTTCTAAAACACGGGCAATCATGGGGTGAGCGTAGATGCTGAGGCGATCACTGCTGTTTTCGCTGGCTTCTTTAAAGAGCTTTCTAAAGATTTCGTAGGCAATGGTGGTAGGACTTTTGTGATAACCACGGCCATCGCAAAATTTGCAATCAGTACACAAGACCCTTGCCAAACTCTCGTTGGTTCGTTTGCGGGTCATTTCGATTAAGCCTAGCTCGGTGATACGGCTTACCGTAGTCTTAGCCCGATCACGGCTTAAGGCACGTCTGAGTGCACTATAAACTTTGTCGCGAGAGCCACGGCGCTCCATGTCGATTAAATCTAAGATAATAATGCCACCCAAATTGCGCAAACGTAGCTGGTAGGCGATTTCTTCTACCGCCTCTAGGTTGGTCTTAAGGATGGTGTCTTCTAAATTAGAACGACCCACAAAACGACCGGTGTTGACATCAATAGTGGTTAAGGCCTCGGTCTGATCAATAATAAGATAGCCTCCACTTTTGAGCCAAACCTTAGAGCCTAAGCCGCGGTTGATCTCAGTTTCAATCCCATAAGTCTCAAAAATAGGTTCTTTGCCACGATAGTACTGCACCTTGCTTAAAAGCTTGGGCATGTAGTTACGAATCCAATGAAAGATTCTGTCGTATTCCTCTTTGTCATCAATCAAGATCCGCTCGATATCGTCACTAAAAAGATCCCGCAAAAGTTTTAAAACTGTGTTTAATTCTGAATTGACCAGGCTAGGAGCCGGGAGGGTTTTCTTCCTTTCTAAGACTTGATTCCAAGTAGCTATTAGATACTCGATGTCTGTTTTGATTTGTTCTTCGCTTAAGCCTTCGGCAGCCGTGCGCACAATAAAACCACCATATTCAGGCATATAACGACGAATAATTGAACGTAACCGACGTCTTTCTTTGTCATCCCCAATACGACGACTAATACCAATCTTATACCAATTGGGCATGTAGACGACCGAACGACCTGGCAAACTTAAATTAGAAGTCACCCTAGCGCCCTTAGTACCAATGGGGCCACGGGCTACTTGCACTAAGATTTCTTGACCAGGTTTTAAGAGGTCTTGAATGCGTTGTTCCTGCCAACCACGACGGGGACGACTGGATTTGTTATTAGTATTTTCTTCTTCTGAGTCTTCTTCAAAGTCTCCGCCCATTTCTTCGTTAACATCGCTTACATAAAGAAAGGCGGCTTTTTCTAAACCAATCTCCACAAAGGCAGCTTGCATACCGGGCAAGACGCGCTGCACTTTACCTTTGTAAATGTTACTGGTGTAATCGGTTTCTTTGGCACGCTCATAATAAACCTCGCGCACCACACCGCCTTGCAAGTAAGCAATGCGTTTTTCTTTTTCGTTAACATTAACGATTAATTCTTTGGCCATTAATACTTTAAGTGGAATCGCAAACGCCTGAAGTTGTTTTAAGAACTAAGCTGCTTGTCCAAAATCGCCCGCAAACTTGGTGGAAACCTTTCGCACCCAAGCAGAGGCAATTTGAGAAGACTCTTCTCCTAAAAGTAAAGCAAGTACTTCCCTTGGCTTTACGCTACCACGGCTTTGTTCAAAACGGGTAGTTAGAGATAAAGAGCCATCTTTTTTGACGTTGATCTCTTTGATAAAGGGCCTGACATCCACTTGGCGATTTTTTTTAGCCTTAGGACGATGAACCCAAAGCTCGCTTGCTTGAAGCAAAGCCTCTATACGCTCTTGAAGCTTAGAAAACTCTAAGCCCAAGTCACCTATCTCGTAGCTTTGCTCTTCCATCGAGCTTTCCAAAGAGGGGGTTTTGCCTTGTAGAATCCAAGCCTGATGAAAGCGGATTCCCGGCGGCAAAACGGCATTCATCCAAGTCACCAGGTCTTGGGGCTCAATAAAACGGATGAGCTCCAAGTCCAAGCGCTCTTGCAGACTCTCTTGACCCAAGGCCAAAGCAGCTCCCAGGCTGAGTTTGACTTGTGGATGAAAACCTTTTGAAAACCCCACGGGTATTTTGGCCCTGGCCAAAGCCCGTTTCAACGTTGATACTAGTTCTAAATGACTTAAATACGCTGCTTCTCCCAACTTACTATAAATTACTCGTATTCTTATTTGGTTTTCTAATTCCTTATTTACCGAGCTATCCTTAGGTTGTGGATTCAAGTGTTGAATAAGCTCGTCTTTTAGCTTGCGTCCCCTAGTGGAATGGGCTTCCACCCTACCATCCTCTTGATCAAAACGATAATTAATATTTTTTACCGCCCTAAAATCACAAACTCCACAATTGGTACAACGGTCCGTGGAGCAGTCTTCTATAAAGGCCTCATCATGGGCAGCTTCTAACTCTTGCCAGAGAAAATCCTTACGCATTTGGGTAAAAAGATGGTCCCAAGGCAAAATTTCTTCCTTTTCCCGGGGACGAGTGACGTAAAAGTCTGGATCAATCTTAGTCTGACAAAGAGCTTCTTGCCAGATTTCAAAGTTAAAATACTCCTGCCACTCGTCAAAACGGGCACCCAGCTCGTAGGCTTTGAGTAAAAGCTTAGCAAGCCTCCGATCTCCTCGGCTAAAAACCCCCTCCAAATAACTCATGCGCACATCATGGTGCTTAAAGGCAAGCCCTGGTTTTTGCAAAGCCCGACGGATGCTTTGGTGGCGGTCTTCGATCTCAGCAATACTAGGCTGGGCCTTCCACTGAAAAGGTGTAAAAGGCTTGGGCACAAAACTAGACACACTGACATTAATTTTAGGGCTATTCGTGTAACGCCGCCCAGTCTCCCAGGCAAGGGTCGCTTCTTCTGCAATGCCTAAGACGTCAGCTTGGGTCTCAAAGGGCAATCCACACATATAGTAGAACTTGATCAAGCGCCAACCTTGGCTAAAGACATGATCGACCGTCTTCATCAAGTCTTCGCGCTCATTGCCCTTATTAATAATCCGCCGCATACGGGGCGTGCCCGCTTCCGGTGCAATGGTAAAGCCAGTTTTGCGCACTCTTTTAATCTGCTGGATAATCTCGGGCGTCAGTGTCTCCGTACGGGTGGCAGGTAGACTAATAGCCACGCGGTCTTTTTCGTGCTTGTCAAAGAGCTCATTTAAAAGAGGATTAAGAGGCTGATAATCACCCACCGATAGGCTTAAAAGACTCACTTCTTCATAACCCGTATTGGCTAGCGACTCATCCACAATCCTTTTAATCGTCTCCGGCGAGCGTTGGCGTTCTGGTCGATAGATATAACCCGCTTGGCAAAAACGACAGGCCCGCACACAACCTCGCTGCACTTCCACCCCTACTCGGTCGTGGATCACGCGCAAGTGGGGCACAATGGGAGAAGTAGGATAAGCGGCCTTGTCTAAGTTTTGCACAATGGCTTTAGGGACGCCTTCGTAACCAGGCAAGAGGGCGTGGCGTTCTTTAATAGTGCCATCCTCATGATAGCTAAAATCAAAAAACTGCGGCACATAAAGCCCTTGGTGCTGAGTAAGATTCTTTAAAAAGTCTTGGCGAGAAAGATCGGGATTATTTTTAAAAGCCAAAACCGCCTCCGCCAAGGGAAGCATCAAGTCTTCGCCGTCTCCCACCACAATCGCATCAAAAAATTCTGCCACCGGCTCGGGATTAAAGGCCGAGTTACCACCACCTAGGACGATGGGCATCTTGGCTAAGCGATCCTTAGCTAAAAGCGGCACACCGCCACGGTCCAGGATAGTCAGGATATTGGTGTAAACAAGTTCGTAGGGAAGCGTGATGCCAATCAAGTCAAAGTCCTGCAAAGGCCTGCGGCTTTCTAAAGAAAAAAGCGGCATATTTTCTTTAATTAAAGCCGCCTCCATATCGGGCAAGGGCGCGTAGACTCGTTCTGCCCAGATGTGAGGTTGGTCGTTTAAAATTTTGTAGAGGAGTTTGAGCCCAATGTGACTTTCCCCCATTTCATAAGCATCGGGAAAAATCAAAGCTACGTGAAGCTTAATGTCTTGACCGCTCTTGTCGACAGAATTGACCTCACCCCCAAGATAACGGGCAGGTTTTTCTACTTGGGACAAAAGACGCCTAAATTTTGTTTCTAGGAGCTGAGAAGACATAAGGCTTGCGAGAATAGACTCAAAAAATGAAGGAAGTCAATTTTGGCTTCTTGACATAGAGTAAAAAGCGTCCTTTAGCCACTAGTAAGCGCTTGCAAACTTACCTCAGATTCTTGACAGAAGCCAAAGATCTCATACTTAAGATGAAAGGTAAATTAAGCAAGAATCCTCCCAATGCTGCCATTGTTTGCCATCAAAGGGCTTTAAGACTAGGACTCATTACCCATGTTAAATGACCTCCAAGAGGTTCTTATAGACTTTGTCTCTTTGCTTTCCCGCTTATCCATTCCATACGCTCTTATTCAGTGGTCTAGCAGCTGGCTATTGGAGCAAAGATCGATGGAAAGAAGTTAAGGAAAATAAAGCCCAATCAAACTAGTCAAGGCTGCTTCAAGCTCGGACTGATGACTTCCCCAAAGATCGTGAGGGGCATCCGCATAAAGCGTGTATTGATAAGTAAAGTTAGCCTCAGCAATACCCTCCCGAGACTGGACTTCCTCGGCTTGTCGTTGCCTAGTGCCCTCTCCTAACTCCACTGCGCAGTGGGCAGGAATACTATCAGCCGTGCCTGCATGAATAGAAATCAAACTTTGAGAGTAAAAAAGGTTTTCAATATCCTCTCCCTCCACCCCAAAAGGCAAAAAGCCATAGAAACCACAACCAGGTGCAATGGCAAAGACAAAGAGAGGTGTTGGACGATTATCTGGCAGAGCCTGGTAGGCGACATGGGTGAGTATTTCTAGCTCATTGTCTGGATCCTCTGCATCAAAAAGCTGATTCCAAGCTGCCTCTAAATAACGATGACTAGCAACTAAAACTGCTGTGCCACCTTCAGAAGTACCAATACGGGCCATGCGAGAACAATCTAAGGAGGCCAAGGCACAAAAAGATTTTTCTGCCACTACCGTATCCATCAAGCGACTTACCACTTGGTTGAGATTACTATCCATCTCTGGAGGAGCAAAACTAACAAAGTCAGAATTATCCTCACAAAAACGAGAATCCCTAGAGCCAAAACTATCAATAGCCACTACTGCGATGCCTTGGTTATTTAAAAAAGTCATCATCTCTTGATAATTACTTTCTAGCTCCTGAGTACAATCTTCTCCCAAATTACTAGGCTCTTTAAATAAGCCTCCCGAGCCATGATAAAGAAAAAAGACAGGAAAACTACCAGCGGTCTCAAAAAGGCTACTATCATCGGGTAAAGACACATAAGTCCTTAAAGCGACCTCATAGGGATGAAGACTACTGGACAAAATGTATTCGTGAGCGTTGCGTCCCACACTTAAAATAGAAGCCGCCGCCACAGGGCCTTCTTCACCAATAGTATTAATAGAAATAGAACCTGAACCTTGACTGCCATTAGAAGGCCCACTATCACAAGCTGTTAAAGCCAAAATAAAAATCAAAGCCAGAGACAAAAGTGATTTTTTTAAAATAAAAGAAATGGTGGTCCTCACAACATCTTCCTCAATTTATTTAAGCTATAAAATTCCCTACTTACTCCCTAGACTTTCATCATTTCTTAATCTTATGTCTTTGACCAGATATTTTTAGCAAAATAGGAACTTATTAAACCAAAAAAGTCCCTCGACAGCTCTGGCATTACTTTTGCTCTTTCTTGCTAAAAAAGCTCCTACACCTTAAAGAAAAATAATTAATTGAAATAATAAAAGACCCTATGGAACCAATACTCCTCCAACAAAGCCTCCAAAAACACTTCAATCTCAAATCCTTCCGCGAAGGCCAGTTAGAAATCTTACAAAGTGTGCTAAGTAATCAAGACACCTTAGCCGTTCTTCCCACGGGCGGAGGCAAATCCCTATGCTACCAATTGCCGGCCTTTCACCGTCCGGGAATCGTCCTGGTAATCTCGCCTTTGATTTCTTTAATGAAAGACCAAGTACGCTCCTTAAAAGACTTTGGTTTAAAGGCTGGCTGCCTCTACTCGGAACAAAGCTATGCAGAAAAACTCCAAATCTTTGAAGAAATAAAAAGCGCCCAAAACTATCTTCTCTACTTATCTCCTGAGCGAGTACAAAAGGAAGGCTTTGCGCGCTGGTTTATACAACAAAATATTTCACTCATCGCCATTGACGAAGCCCATTGCCTTAGCCAATGGGGCCATGACTTTAGACCAGACTACGCCAAGCTGGGCCTCTTGCGACAGCTTAAACCCCAAGTTCCCATCCTGGCGCTCACCGCTACCGCCACGCCCATGGTACTCTACGACATTGCCAAAGTCTTGGAGATGAAAAAACCCAGTCGCCACGTCCACGGTTTTTACCGGCCCAACCTTTATTACCAAGTCGAGTTTTGTCCCAACGAAAACAGCAAAGACCATTATCTAAAACAAGCCTTAGAACAAACACCCCAAGGCCGCGTCATTATCTACTGCGGTACTCGTAAACAATGCGAAGCAGTCTCGGAAAAACTCTCTCACGATTTTGCCCAAGTGGACTACTACCACGCCGGTCGTAGCAGCGAACAAAGAAGCCGCGTACAAAGCGACTACGACCAAGGCATAACCCGCATCTTGGTGGCCACCAATGCCTTTGGCATGGGCATTGATCATCCCGACGTACGCCTGGTGGTACATTACCAAATGCCTGGCAATTTAGAGTCCCTTTATCAAGAAATGGGACGGGCTGGCCGGGACGGCAAACCTTCTACCTGCCTGCTACTTTATGCAAAAAAAGACAAAGCCCTCCAAAGCTACTTTATCCGCCAATCAGAAGGGACAGAGGATTATCTAAGGGGCCGTTGGAACGCACTCAACCACATGGTGCAATTTGCCGAAGGTGGCGACTGCCGCCACGGGGGTGTCTTAGCCTATTTTAGAGACGCCAAAAAAATTAACGAATGCGGCCATTGTGACGCCTGCGCGCCTGAGCTTGAACAAAAAATTAAACTAAGTCTACTACCCGAAAAAGAAAAAGCCAGCTCCAAGACATCCAAAAGCAACACAAAAAAGAAAAAAAGCTTTGAAGAAGCTCTAAACGAAGAAGCCCAAGAACGAGCCAACATTTTAAAAGCCTGGCGTAAAGACTACGCCAAAAAAGAAGCCATTCCCGCCTTTATGGTCTTTAGCAACAAAACCCTCCATGACCTAGCCGCCAAAAATCCCACTAACACTAACGAGCTAGAACAAGTCTATGGGATGGGACCCCATAAGGTAGAACATTTGGGAGCGGAAATTTTGCGGGAGTTGGGAAAAGTTTAAACCCGTCGAATTCGACAGATTTAAAAAAAGGAGATTTTTTTATGTCACCAAAAATAAAAGTACAAGGCAAAGAAATTGCTATTTATGAAAATAAACAAGAAGACTATCTATCCCTAACCGATATGGTTAAGGGCCTAGAAAACGGACTTGCCTTGATAGAAAAATGGTTGAGAAACAAAAATACCATCGAATTTATTGGAATTTGGGAAGAAATATATAATCCCGATTTTAATTCCCCCGAATTCGAGGGAATTAAAAATCAAGCTGTCCTCAATCGATTTGTATTATCCGTAAAACAATGGGTCCAACGGACTAATTCAAAAGGAATTATTGCTAAGGCAGGAAGATACGGTAGCACTTATGCACACAAAGATATAGCCTTTGAATTCGCTGCCTGGATTTCTCCTAAATTCAAACTCCACCTCATCAAAGAATTCCAACGCCTTAAAGAAAAGGAACGTAAACATCTAGGCTGGGACATTAAACGCAATCTCGCCAAAATTAATTATCACATTCATACTAAGGCAATTAAAGAAAACCTGATTC
The DNA here is from genome assembly GCA_020440745.1 of Deltaproteobacteria bacterium. Taxonomy (GTDB): domain Bacteria; phylum UBA10199; class UBA10199; order DSSB01; family DSSB01; genus JAGRNM01. The sequence goes on along the minus strand of JAGRNM010000009.1, from coordinate 2,205 downwards.
CACCTGAGTTAGCAAAAAAACAAATTAATCAAATTTATGCCTCAGAAGCTGATATTTTAAATATGGCTCTATTTGGTAAAACAGCTAAAGATTGGCGAAGCTCTAAAGCTAAGCAAGAAGGCAATATCCGAGACGAAGCTAGTGCTGCACAATTAGTCTGTCTATCCAATCTAGAAAACCTAAACGCACTTTTTATTGAAGAAAATATTACATAGGCAGAACGTCTGACAAAGCTTAATAAAATTGCTATCGAACAAATGAAACTCTTAAGCCAAAGCCCAAAGCTTCAAAAATTAAGTAAAAAAAATAAATAATGCCAACAACATTTCCCAAAGCCTTAATCAAACTCATCCGTGGCGCCTACTCTGGCGAAAAGGCCGCAGCTTACGCCTATCAGGGACATGCACGCTCGATCACTAGCGCAGAAGAAAAAAACTGGATCAAAAAAATCGAAGACGAAGAATGGGACCACCGCAAGTATTTAAAAGAAATGATGCAAGAATATGGTCTAAGGCCCTCTCTTTGGTTAGAAATCAAAATGGCCCTCATTGGCCAAATCATTTCTTTAGCCTGTCATCTTATCGGTTATTTTATGCCCATGTACTTTGCCGGCCGGCTTGAAAGCGGCAATGTAGAAGAGTATCTAGAAATGAAGCGGCTTTTTAACAGCATAGACATCCATCAACACGACAAGTGTCTAGAAGAAATGGCCGCGGTAGAAAAAGAGCACGAACTGTATTTTTTAAGCAAAGTAGAAGATCACCCTTGGCTCAAATTTTTTATGAAGATTTTTAAATGGGGACCAGGGCTTAGCTTTAATGATTATCAATTAGAAAACAAAAGAATCAAAAATCAAAACTTCTAACTAAAAAAAAACAATTCATCAAGCCAAGGCAGCGGAAGCCAACTGCCCTTGAGCAGAAACACTGGCCTTGCTTAAATCACGATCGAGGATCTCTAAAGCCTCTTCAGCCGTGATTCTGTATTTTTTAAAAAAGGCGTCGCTTCCCAAAAGGATATACTCCAAGATCAACACCGTCGAATCACGACTGGTATTATACAAAAAGATCTCCTTATCATAAGCTTCCGCCACTGCTTTTTGGATAAGTTGTTTAGAAATCTTCGGGTATTCTGACCAATGGGCCAAAGGAAATAAATGATGAGCCGCATGATGGCCAGCATTGCCATACCTAGCATTATAATTGGCAGAAACATTGGTAGTAGAAGATTTTAAAATCTGTTCTGCTGTTCTATAAGGGGTATTAAATTGTGAACCCTGATTAGTATCCCAGGCATGCTGCAAAAAATTTAATCCAGAAACTTCAAAGATTGTGGTCACAGCACCCACAGCATAAGTCAAACCCACCAAAGGCGCATATAAAGTTAAAAGAATAATCAAAGCTAGATAGGGAACCAAAAGAAGCGGCATAATCCACAAGTACTTAAGATCACTTTTGCGAATAAAATCGGAATTTTTTTCTTCTGGATTATTTTTAAAAAGCTTCAAAACCGAGGTAAAAATAGGCACAATCTCTACCGTAAACTTCACCATATAAGGAAGTACGGCATAACGCTTATTCTTAGACTGATGAGTTCTACTTAAATCTCCCTGACCATTATTAAACAAATGATGCATCAAGGCGTGGTGCACATTCCACAAAAAGGGCGGATTTTTTGAATTAAATAAAGCATTAAAAATGCTCAAACAGGCATTTAAAAAAGAATTTTTAAAAACCGGACTATGGGCCACCGAGTGCTGCACCGTATTAGCGTAAGGAGAAATTTTAAATTGAATAACAAAGACCCCAAAAAGATAGGCTACCCAATAAACCGTAGCCATGGAAGAAAGCGCCCAAGCCCCAACAAGCAAAGCAATATTAATAAGCGCTAACACAAGAGCAGTAAAAAAGATTTTTTTCTCAGCAGGATGATAAAACATAAACCACCTTGATCCTAAAATAATAATGTACATTCCTTAAGGTAGCATCATGCCGGTTTTTTTAAAGACTGGTCTTAAAACAAGTCATTAATCATTAATAAAATTACCGACATCAAAAACTATAATGTAAGAGTACGGGCCTTTAAAAGAAGTGGTCAAGAATAAAAACATCCAAAGGTAAAAAATTAAATTAAATAAGCTTTAGTCCTAAAAATTAAGAGAGACTGGCGCCTTGAGGCTTTCTTTGCTAGCAGAAGGCCTGGTAA
>JAGRNM010000099.1 GCA_020440745.1 Deltaproteobacteria bacterium | reverse complement strand
TTGAAGGCTTGTCTTTTAAGTTTCAATCTATTTAAAGGGTTTTTTATGGAGAGAGGACAAGTAAAAAAGATTCAAGTCTTACCTAAAGAGTTGGTGCATAAAATAGCCGCCGGGGAAGTAGTAGAGCGTCCAGTTAGCGTGGTCAAGGAGTTGGTAGAAAATTCTCTCGATGCTGGAGCGACTAAAATTTCTGTCAAACTTCTCCGAGGAGGGACCGAAGAAATCCTGGTAGAGGATAATGGTGTGGGGATTAAGGCTTCTGAATTATCCCTGGCTCTTAAACGTCATGCGACTAGCAAGATTGTCAGTTTAGAGGATCTAGAAACAATCCATACATTGGGTTTTCGTGGAGAGGCCTTAGCTTCTATTGCTCATGTGAGCCGATTTAGTCTGGAAAGCGCAACGGAAGAAAGTGCACCCATTGCTTATGGGCTTAAAATGCAAGAGGGTCTTTTGAGTCAGCTTTATGAGCTTCCTAGAGAACGGGGCACTACGGTGCGGGTGGCTGAACTTTTTTGCACGACTCCGGCTAGAAAGAAATTTTTAAAACGTTATGAAACCGAGTGGAGTCATGTGTTTGATCTTATTCAAGCCTTGGCTTTGGCTTATTTAGATGTGTCTTGGGAGCTTTGGCACGAGGGTAAGCTTAAGTTTCAGTGTCCAGCGACTAAGGATCTTAAGACGAGGGTGATAGATGTTTTTGGTAAGGACTATGGAAGTCAGCTTTATCCTTTTTCTGAGGGTTTAAGTGAGCTTGAGCTAGAGGGATTCTTAGGCCATCCTAATTTTTGTAAAAGCAATAATCGTCATTTTTTTGTTTATATTAATGGCCGTTATTTGCAGGATAAATTACTTAATCATGCTATCTTGCAAGGTTATCAAAGCTTACTCATGCAGCGTCAGTATCCGGTAGTGATTTTAAAGATTACCTTGGATCCAAGACAGGTGGACGTCAATGTCCATCCGGCTAAAAGAGAGGTTCGTTTTGCTAATGGTCAAGCGATTCATAGTTTAATTTCTAGAGCGATCCAAAAAAGACTAAAAGAGGCTCCGTGGCGCCAAGAAGTTTTTAATCCTATCTCCTTAGAAGCAGAAGAAGCTTTACCCTTGCAGATGCCCAGACCTTCTTTTCAGTATAGTCCTTCTTCTACAAAACAAGAGGGTTTAGCTTTTAAGGAGAGTAGGGCTTCTTATACTCAGGCGGCAGTACAACAAGAGCTTTTGCCTAAGCCCCAAGTGGGTACACTTTCTTTCTTAAGCTTGCGTGTGATTGGTCAGCTTAAGCAAACCTATATTTTGGCAGAGTCGGAGGAATCTTTGGTGTTGATTGATCAACATGCTGCCCATGAGCGTATTGGTTATGAAAAATTAAAGGCTGAGTTTGCTATGGGACGAATTAGCTCTCAGAGACTTTTAACTCCTGCAGCCTTTCATTTTTCTTTTTCTCAAGCAGTCCGTTTGAAAGAGGCAAGCGAAGCTTTAGAGCGCTTAGGTATAGAAATTGACGAGTTTGGGCCCTCAACTTTTATGCTTAAGGCAGTGCCCAAACTTTTGGCAGAGGCTAATTTTGAAAAACTCTTAGAAGAGGTGGTTGAAGCTTTAGAGGGCTATGATCGTTTGGATGCTTTAGAAGAGCATGTAGATCACTTATTAGCTACTATGGCTTGTCATCGTCAGATTCGGGCGGGACAAAAATTAGAACAAGAAGAAATGCAAGATCTGCTAAGGCAATTAGAAGGAACTCCTCACGGATATCATTGCCCCCATGGCAGGCCAGTGATGGTTGATATTCCTTTTAGGGAACTGGAAAAATCCTTTAAACGAGTCTTATAATTTTTCATGAAAGAGATTATTTCTATGATAGTCGTGGCCGGTCCTACGGCCTCTGGCAAGAGTGATTATGCTCAACAACTGGCTTTAGCTCAAGGGGGTGAAATCATTAATGCCGATAGTCAGCAGTTTTATCAAGGTCTTGATATTGGCACAGGCAAGGTTTCTTTTAAGGAACAAAAAGTAGTTCATTGGTTTTTAAACCTTCTAAAGCCCGGCCAATTAATGAGTGCCATGGATTTTGCCAAACGGGCCGACGATCAAATCCGGGAGATTAGGACCCGTGGAGTCTTGCCAATCCTAGTGGGAGGTACGGGCTTTTACTTAAGAGCTCTTTTAGAAGGTTTGGATGACTTGCCCCCTAGAGATCAAGAACAGCGCCTTTTATTAGAAAAACGGCTTCAATCAGAAGGGCCAGAGTCTTTGCACCAAGAACTAAAAAAGGTAGATCCCCTGAGTGCCCAAAAAATTGCCCCTCAGGACCGATCGCGTTTAGTGCGTTACTTAGAAATTTATCAACTCACTGGACTAGCACCTAGTTCGATGATGAGAGGTAAGAGACCCAATCATTTACGTTATCCCGTTCAAGTACACTGGCTTTGTCCTCCTAGAGATTATTTAAGGCAGCGTATTGCAAAAAGAGTAGAGCACATGTTGGCCTCAGGCTGGGTCGAGGAAGTGCAGGGCTTTCTCCAAGCAGGAAATCCTCCCAGTTCTTGGCCGGTAAAACCAATTGGTTATCGCGAGCTCCAGGATTATTTAGAAGGGAAAGCCCATTTAGACGAGGTAGCCAAAAAAATTATTCAAAAAACTTGTCAGTACGCCAAACGCCAAGAAACCTTCTTTAAAGGCCTTTTTTCCCACCAAGCCTACACTAAGGCTGGGTCCTCCTTAAATATTTTTAGGGAAAAATCTTTTTTTGATCGGCTTTTAACTTGACTTGAGTCCAACTTAAAAGATAGGCCCGCAAACATCTGAACGGTCCTTCATTTTTTAAGCTTTTAAACTATTTTTAAACTATGGCTAAACCTTCGACGATTCCGGGTAGTCAGCGTGTGGCTCCCCAACAAAGCTCAGATAACTTATGGTCCCGACGTAGTTTTTTAAGTTTTGCCGCCTGGGGGGCTTTTCTCACGGTACTAAGTGGCGGTTTATTGGGCTTTTTACGTTATCTTTTTCCTAGAGTACTCTTTGAGCCTAGCCCTGTTTTTGAGGCTGGTACTCCTGAGGACTATCTGGTTGGAGAAGTTTCAGAAAAATACAAAGATTCTAACGGCGTATGGATTATTAGAGAAAAAGGCGGAATGTACGCACTTTTGGCCGTATGCACTCACTTAGGTTGTACCCCTCGCTGGTTGGCTAGTGATAATAAATTTAAATGTCCTTGTCATGGTTCTGGTTTTAAGCGTTCTGGGATTAATTTTGAGGGACCAGCTCCCAGACCTTTAGAGAGGCTTAAAATTACTTTGTCTCCTCAGGGTAAGATTCTGATCGATAAGTCTAAGAGATTTCGAGAAGAAAAAGGCCAATGGGGCAACCCTGGTGCTTATTTAAAGTTAAGCTAAGATTTAAAAGGTTTAAATAAAATGAAGGAAAAACTTCGCGCCCTACAAGAAACTATTGTTCAAAGTGATGTGTGGAAGTCTATTTTTCGTCATGGCTACGCAGACACACCTCGAAATCGTATTTTGATGGTTGCTAGTAATGTCTTTTTACATCTTCACCCTTCTAAGCTACGTCGTCATGGTCTTACCTTGCGCTATACTTGGTGTGCGGGCGGCTTAACTTTCTTTTTCTTTTTGGTGACGGTGGTCACTGGTATTTTACTGATGTTTTATTATCGTCCTGTAGCTGAGTATGCCTACAACGATATGAAATACCTACAGTTTGATATTCCTTTTGGCATGATTACTCGTAATATGCACCGTTGGGCTGCCCATGCGATGGTCATCATGGTTATGTTGCATATGTTTCGGGTATTTATGACCGGTTCTTATAAGCCTCCTCGAGAGTTTAACTGGATAGTTGGTGTTCTTTTATTGACCCTGACTCTTTTGCTTTCCTTTACCGGTTACCTTTTGCCTTGGGATCAGCTTTCTATTTGGGCGGTTACCGTCGGTGCCAATATGGGTAAGGCGACTCCTGGTTTGGGTAGTCAAGGGCCTTTTTCAGAACAAATAGCGGCGTGGTTTGGTATTGCCACACCTCGCTATGATGCCGGTAGTTTACTAACGGCAGGGACAGTGGTAGCGGCGCCGACTTTATTACGTTTTTATGTTTTACACTGTATTTTTATTCCTGTTGTGGCTTCTTTATTAATGATTGTGCACTTTTGGCGTGTAAGAAAAGACGGAGGTATCTCAGGGCCAATGTGATTTGGTTTTGTGATGGACTTCTTAACTTTTAAGGACCTGTTAAAATGGCAACGGATAGTAAGCAACTTCCAGAAGTAATTGATCCTAAAACCGACAAAGTTCACTCTTGGCCTCACTTGGTGAGAGCAGAGTTTTTATGTGCTCTCTTGTCTTTAATTGGTTTAATGGTTTGGTCTTTAATTTTGGATGCTCCTTTAGAATCAGCCGCAGACCCCACTAAAACTCCCAATCCAGCCAAAGCTCCATGGTACTTTTTGGGCTTACAAGAAATTTTAGTATATTTTGATCCTTGGATGGCCGGTGTTGTTTTACCTTCTTTAATCATTGTGGGTCTGATGGTCATTCCTTATATCGACATTAATCCCAATGGAAATGGTTATTATACATGGAAAGAGCGCCGTTTTGCTGTTTCTATGTTTTGTATTGGCTTTTTAATTTTGTGGGTTCTTTTAATTATTGTGGGTGTATTTTTTAGAGGGCCTGGGTGGAATTTCTTTGCGCCATGGCAGCCGTGGGACACACATAAAGTTGTGGCCTTGACCAATATTAACCTTAACATGTTTTTAGTAGAAAACTTTGGGCTAGAATTTTTACGGGATCCTATTATAGCGGCTATATTTGGCTTAGGTTTAATCGGAGCTTATTATTCTATTGGGGCTTTCTATTATATGGTTAAAGTCAAGAGCTCTAAACTCTTACAGGATTTAGGTGTGGTCCGTTATGGAATCACCGCTTTTTTGGCCTTAACTATGTTTGCCTTGCCGATTAAAATGTTGCTGCGTTGGTTTTTTAATATCAAATATATTGTGACTCTACCTTGGATTAATATGAATATCTAAGGCCGGTGATTTAAATTTAAATTATTTCAACTATTAAAATTAATATTAGGGAAGTGTCCTTATGGCCTTAGCTGGTCGTGAAAAATCGATGGGTTTTCTCTGGTTCTTAGTAGCCAGTCTTTTGATTACTATTGTCCTTTGGTTAATCTATGACGAAGTCATTGGTCGTCGCTCTTGGAAAAAATACGCCGCTGAGTGGGAGACGATGGAAGTATCTCGTCTGGAAAAACTCATTGCTGAAGAAAAAGCCAAAATCAACGAAGAAACTCTTAACAAAATTCGTATGGCTGAAAACAAGGCTAAGTTAGACTTAGAAAGTGATGCTTATAAAGCCTTGGTAGAAAAATTTAATGCGGCTACGGTAAACTATCAAAACGCTAAGACTAAACTGCAATTTGCCAAAGCGGATTTGGATGAAATTTTTTATTTATGGAAGCATGCTAAGCACGAAGATAAAGACTTTGAGCCCTACAAGAATAAGTATTATACCCTTGAAAAAAAGATCGAGACTTTAACTAAAGAAGAAGCCCAGGCTGATGATGTTTTAAAAGAAGCTAAGAAAGCTAAAGAGGCCTTTACTGAAAAATTAAAAGACTTAGAAAAACAAGAGGCAGATCTTTATAAAAATATTGAACCCTTGAAGCGCCAGTTAGAGGCTGTCAAAGATCGAGGGACTCCGAT
>JAGRNM010000098.1 GCA_020440745.1 Deltaproteobacteria bacterium | reverse complement strand
ATTAGATCAAAATCATCGAATTATTTATGAAGTGAAAGATGAAATTTTGACTATTACTATTATTAAGGCCGGGCCAAGAGGTAGTATTTATCAGTAGATAGGAGTTAAAAAATGAAAGCTCAAAGTTGTAGTCTTACTAACCTTAAAATAAAAACCCCTCTAGGTGTCGTTGCTCTGAGGGCTCCTTTTAAGGTACAGCCAAAAGCCAAGACCAGACTAAGGTTTGCTGTACAGAATGTTTTGGAAGAAAACACTCGTCCCGCTGAGGAGCTTTTAGATTATATTAAAAGGCTTACTCCAAGCGCTGGAAGCACTGGGGGTATTATTAGAGGTTATTTAACGGCCAATGGTTGGTCTCAAAAAAACCTGAGTGAAAAAACCGAAATTGCTCCAAGTCATCTTTCCGAAATGATTGCGGGCAAACGCCCTATTGGGGTTAAAATTGCCAAAAAGTTAGGAAAAGCTTTTAAGGTGGATTATCGGCGTTTTCTTTAGAGAAAAATTAACAAGGAAATAAAATGTTGAGTTGGCTAGAAAAATTAGAAAAAGCTTTGTCATTAACTCCTCTCATAAACCTAAAAACGGCAGTTAAGCTGCCGTTTTTAGGTCAAGGTCTTGAAATTGATTCCAAACCGAGGCGGCAGGGCTTCACCCGGAGGGAGGCGTACCTTAAGGTACGTTGAGCGACGGGTAAGACCTGCCAACGAAGGGTTGGAACAATTACAAGGCATTGCCTAGATTCGGCAACTGCCGAATCTAGGATAAAGCAGAGCTGGTGCATCAACTCCTGTTGTATAGCCTTGGCAACCCAGATAGTAACGTTGATGCCTTGTAGCAGAAAGAAGCGGAAGAAAGAATCGATGCCTTTGAGCAAGGTACATTAAAGGTCGTTTCCTTAGAAAAAGTTTTGCGCAAATATTAATAAGGCATGAGAATACACTTTTTAGAAGTAGCACAATTGGAGTTAGATGAGGCTATTGAATATTATTAATATGAATCTCCTGGCCTAGGCCAAAGCAAAAATTAGGAACAACGATCTATTTGACCCCTAAAAACATCGGCCATGTTTTGTGCCATTGCTTCTGGGCTAGCAAAGTAAGCATAATGCCCTTCCTTATCATATAGATCAATGTTACAGCCTAATTTCTTAGCTTGGTGTTGTGTGTGTCGGTTAGGGACGAGCTTGTCTCCTCCTCCCATTCCCATGCCAAACCGACCTTGCTGCACTTTTTCTTTGATATGAGGTTGATTGAATAATCTTTTCAGCCAATAAAAATGCGTGCCTAATTCTGCTTTAGTCACATCTCTAAAATTAAATGCTTCGTCTGGATCGTACTGAGCTAAACTCAGTCTAATTGGCTGGTAATTATTTCTTCTTTGATGTGCTTTAGCATTTTCTGACAAGCCCTTTTCTTGCGCATGAAAAAATTCTTCAGGACCTTTTAGGTAGGCTTCGTCAAATTTTTTGTCAAAAACATTGGGTAAAAGATGGATTCCAATATTGGCGAAGATGGAGCTTATATTTGGTTGGAGCCAGGCACAGGCAATATAAGCCCCGGGAACATTATTATAAAGGCCGTAATAGGCCATCGCGACTTCTCCGCCCATGGAAAGTCCTGCTATATAGGGCTCTTTGTCCTCAATAATTGAAAGGCCTAAGATTTTTGCCTGAGGAGATTGAAGGTAGGAAGATAATATATCCCTCCAGGCTCGAACCACTGCTGCTTGCTCAAAGGGATTGTCGTATTGAAAACCTTGATCTGACTTGCGGTCATAGAGGGGCGGTTTTTTGCTTTCTCCGTGGCCAGGAAGATCGGGACAAAAAACGATAAAGTTTTGATCTTCGGCTAAGTGGCCAGCTAATATTTCTGCACTTTCGGCTCTTCCGCCAAGGCCATGAAGCAACAGTATAATTTTAGTATCCTTATCTACTTTACTTGGTAAGTAAAGTAGGCCTCTCTGAGCTTCGAGTTTAAAATTACGCCCGACAGGAAAGCGTCTCCCCACTTTTTCCGGTGTTGGGTAAGCCTTGACGGATAAGTCAGCTTTGATTTCTTGATGACCAATGCCATGGGTTGTTGTGTTGGAGATTTTAAAATTAGGTTTTGGAGTATGGAGTTTGGCAGAATGATTGGGCTGAAGATTGGGCTGAAGATTGGAAGAAGGACTTTCTTTGGATAAATAATAGTCTTGTAAGACTAGTCCAGAAACGAAAATAAAAAGATCTTCTCCACCGGGGAGTGTTTTCTGAAAGTCTTCTCCACTAGGCGTAAAATTAGTTTTACCAATTTCTAAAGCCATGGGAGCTTTATCGGAGGATTTAAGAAAAAGTTGCTGGGAAGCCCTAGAAACAGCTAACTTATGATCACTTGTCTTAAGAAAGCTGGACCCTTGCTAAAATATCCTATCAAGAGAAGCCTATCCTTTTATAGCATGAAGTATGGATCTTAACTTTTACAGTTAATCTTTAATTTTGATACTTCACACTACAACCATAAGAGACAGTATTAGTGGTTTTTACTTTTTCCCCTTTAAGTAAGGCGTCTAAAGCTTCTTGGACGTAATTATTTGCCTTGGCGATGTCTTCGATATCGGTGCTTTTGATGCTATCAATAGCACCCATGTAGGCTAGTTTGCCTTCGGGGTTAATGATAAATAGATGGGGAGTCGTTTTGGCGCCGTATTTTTTGCCTATTTCACCGGTGGGGTCCATTAAGGCGTGAGTGGCCTGGTTGCCTTCTTTGCTTTTTCTTTCTTTGAGTTCGGCTTGTTTATAATAGCCCTGTTTGCCAGGCGCGGAAGAAAAGATGGTTAACCAGACGACGCCTTGGTCAGTGTATTTTTTTTGTAAGCTTTGCATGTTTTTGCTGTCATAATGCTTACGTACAAAGGGGCATTCAAAGTTAGACCATTCTAGGACGACATATTTACCTTTAAAATCACTTAAAGAGACTTTTTGTCCTTCTTGATTAGTGGCTGTAAAATCCGGAGCGGCTTTGCCGATTTCCACTTGGGCTTGGGCCCCCAAGCTAAAGCTTAAAACGCCCAAGGCTAAAAAACTAAATAGTAAATTTTTAAAAACTCTTTTCATTTTTTACTCCTTTTTAAGATGGTCTATCAAAAGCTTAGGGCTTAGTAGTTGGGGTAAGACCCTCGGTTTTTGCTCTTGAGAGGGATAGTAAACATATAAAGGGACGCCCGCGCGACCAAATTGTTCTAAAAAAATCGTAATTTCTGGATCCTCATTGGTCCAGTCGGCTTTCAGTACTTTGATGTTTTCCTTTTCTAAAAAGCTTTTTACTTTTTCTGTACCAAGGGCGACTTTTTCATTGACTTGGCAAGTTAGGCACCAAGCAGCAGTAGCATAGACAAAGACTTTTTCTTTTTTCTCCAAGAGTTCGGCTAATTTTTTTGCGGAGTAGTTTTGGCTGGATAGGCCTTCTTTGGGACTAGACTTGTTTTGGCTTGTTGGAGGTAAGGCACTTAAAGGAACTAAGCTTAACAAGCCTAAAATCAAGGCCACACTTAAACGAGCCACCCAAGTTTTTAGCTTAAGTTTGGAATAAAGCCAGCGTGCAAAAGTTATTAAGATAAGTCCCAACAACACTAGACTGCTACGGCTACTGTCTACTTGCTGCATTAGGACCCAAAAGAGCCAAACTAGTGTCAAAAAAATAGGAAAGGATAAAGCCTGTTGAAAGGTCTCCATCCAGGCTCCGGGCTTGGGAAGGATTTTTCGTAAAGTTGGGAGGAGGGCAAAGATTAAATAAGGAAAGGCTAAACCAAAACCTAAACTTAAAAAAATCATCATGCCAGTAAAAGCATCTTGACTTAAAGCCACTCCTAAAGCGCCTGCCATGAAGGGTGCGGTGCAGGGGGTGGCTATAATCGTGGCTAGGCTACCGGTGACAAAGCTGCCTAATAGATTGTCTTGGCTAGCGCTTTTGTTTCCCAAATTAGGCTGAAAATAAAGGGGGAAATATCCTAATAAATTAAGGCCAATTAAAAAGAATAAATAAATTAAAAACCCTACAAAAAGAGGGGACTGCATTTGATAACCCCAGGCTAGTGAAGGATAGGTTTTGCGTAGGATTAAAAGCAATCCTCCTAAGACAGCAAAGCTTAATAAGATTCCTAGCGTATAGCTTAGGCCATGGAGGATGACTTTGCTGTGGTCGTTTCTAGCTTTTTTGCTAAGACTTAAGGCCTTCAGCGAAAGCACAGGAAAAACACAAGGCATGGCATTAAGAATAATTCCTCCTAAAAAGGCCAAGAGTAAGATCATCCATAAGGAGCTGGGTTGAGTGGGATTAATAGAAGTTTTTGGGTGAGAGAGGAGCGTAGCTTCGATCGATAGGTAGCTTTTTTGGGGGCCTTGGATTTCTAAAAGGCCGGTTAGTGAGTCGGGTAGGGGAAGGGAGCCTTTTTTAATTTTTAGAATTGTTTGATCCCCTTGGTTTTCCCAAGTTTGGGGGGCAGCACTTTCGATGAGTCCGTTTTCTTTAGGATAAAAGTATAAGGATTGAATAGGTGAGTGGGAAGCCAGGTCTTGGCTATTCAAGTGAAGACTTAAGGAGTCCTCTTGTTTTTCAAAGCTAGCAGAAATTTTTTTAAAGTTTGCAGACCGAAGCAGTTCTTGAATTTTTTTGTCCGCTTGGGGGTTTATTTTTTTATTTCCGTAGCCCAAGTTTAAGGACAATTGGGCTTCTTCTGGGATGCAGTCTTCTTGACAGATAAGCCACTTTGCTTGGAGTTGGATCTCAAAGTTTGGTTTTTGATTTTTGGAAGCCTTTTGAGTTTTTTGAAGCTTTACCAAATGGTAGGCATGATGCTCATAACCATAATTGACCAAAGGGCCCAAGGGTAGACGTTTTGGAGCTTGCCAAACAATAGGCCCCGCCTCCCAGCCGGGAGGGAGTTTCCATTTTAGTTTAGGTGCTAGGCCTGAGTCTCCAGGGTTTTGCCAATAGGTGTGCCAGTGAGGGTCTATTTTTAATTCAAACAAAAGCCAAAACGATTCTTGTTCTGTACCTAAACTTTCTAGAGGACTGATTAAATAGGCTTGGGCGTGGTCGGTTTTGATAGGATTGGCATGACTAGATGCGGCAAAAACCAAGAGCAAAACCAAGCTGAGTCCCTTAAGGGAGTTTAAAAGATAGCGTTGGGATTTAAATAACATAGATGATAAGTCTTTTTTAGATTCTTACGTTTTTTATAGTCCGTAGACTTAATTTTTTTTATAAGGGGACTTTGCTAGACCTGACATTAGCTTTTTGGGAGCTTTTTAAAAAACATTAAATTTTTTTTAGGAGCTTTTGGCAAGCTATGTTAACTTAAGGTCCTGTTGATTGGTTTTTTTGTAAGGAATACTTTCATGTCTAAAATACCCCCACAAGATCGTCTTGAGGTTCTGACGATTAATTCTAACGCTACTAATTATACCCAGTATCACTGGGAAGATTCTCCAGTGTCTCAAGCTCCCGATCAAGTGATCGTGGCTGAAGATTTTGTTAAAGAACAGGGTCAGCTTGGTGCCGATGGAGTGATGGATTCTGTCTTAGTGTCTTCTCCTGCTCAGAATAAAACTGCCGAAATCTTTGTGGACAAAGGTGATGTAAATAGAATCTTTGCGGCTAAATGGCGGCTTTATGCTCAAGCCGAAATAGCTAGCCGTACTTGCTCCGAAGCAAGTCTCACTGAAGACTGTGATCCTGCTAAGATCCGACAGGAAGTTAAAAAACAAAGGCCTTGGGGTCCTATTAAAGAAAGCTTAAGATATTTTAATTTAAAAAC
>JAGRNM010000097.1 GCA_020440745.1 Deltaproteobacteria bacterium | reverse complement strand
CCATCAACATTATCAGGTGAAGCCTCAGATTTTGACTTTAGCTAAATCTTTGGGAGTAGGATTGCCCATTGGAGCCTGTCTATGTACTCAAGGAGTAGCGGATACTTTTTGGACAGGCGCCCATGGAAGCACTTACGGTGGCAATCCTTTGGTTTCTCGTGTGGCCCATCGCTTTTTACAAATTTTAACAGAAGAAGGTCTCTTAGAGAGGGCTGCTAAGCAGGGAGTTTTTTTACAACAAGGTTTACAAAAGCTAGCCCAGTCTTGTGATCTAGTGGATCATGTGCGAGGTCTTGGACTGATGGCCGGTATTGCCCTTAAGGTTGAGTCTAAGCCCGTGATGCGAGCTTTGTTAGAAAAAGGTTTGATTGTTAATGCGGTTCAAGAAAAAGCCCTGAGACTATTACCTCCTTTAACAGTAAGTGAGGAAGAAATCTCAGAAGCTTTATTTATTTTAGAAGAAGTTTTGAAAGGCTAATTTGGTGCCAAGACACTTTTTAAAATTAACAGATTTTTCTTTGTCTGAGTTAGAGGCTTTGCTGAAAGAAGCGATTCGTCTTAAACAAGATTGGAAAAAGGGTAAAACATCTAAGCCTTTGTCTAATAAAACTTTAGCCATGGTTTTTGAAAAAAGCTCTACTAGAACCCGAGTTAGTTTTGAGCTTGCTTGTGTGCAGTTAGGGGGACACGCCTTAAGTTTAAGTACTAGTTCTAGCCAGCTTGGAAGGGGAGAGACCTATGAAGACACGGCTAGGGTTTTGAGTCGTTACGCCGATGCGATTATGCTGCGTACTTTTGATCATGATAACTTAGAGGCGATGGCAAAGGTTGCCAGTGTGCCTGTAATTAATGGTTTGACTGATCTTTTTCATCCCGTACAAATTTTAGCTGATTTACAGACCATCTTAGAAAAACGCTCCTCTTTAAAAGACATGACTTTGGCCTATGTAGGGGATGGTAATAATTTAGCCAATAGTTGGATTCATGCTGCTAGTTTATTTGGTTTTGAACTTCGTGTGAGTTGTCCGCAGACTTTTCATCCCCATGAAAGCATGGTGGAGTTAGCCCTTTCTAAAAAGAACATTCATTTTGAAAAGGATCCTAAGAAGGCTCTTAAAGGAGCCCATGTTGTTTATACCGATACGTGGTTTTCTATGGGGCAAGAAGTTGACAAGGCTAAGAAGAGGATTTTTGCTCCCTATCAGCTTAATGATTTCTTATTAAAAAACGCTGATCCTAAGGTGGGAGTTATGCATTGTTTGCCTGCCCATCGTGGAGAAGAAATTACGGATGAGGTTATTGATGGTAAGCATTCTTGGGTATGGGATCAGGCAGAAAACAGACTGCATGCACAGAAAGCCTTGTTGCTTGCTCTGATGAAAGATCATTAGGTTGGGGAAGAGTTTTAAGAGTTTTTTGATTTGTAGAAACAAAAAATAAGCAATAACCAATTAAGGAAAAAACATGTCCGGAAAAATTAATAAAGTTGTCTTGGCTTATTCGGGTGGTTTAGACACCTCAGTGATCATCCGTTGGTTGATCGAAACCTATGACTGTGAAGTCATTGCCTTTGCCGCCGACTTAGGTCAGGGAGAAGAATTAGATCCTTTAGAAGAAAAAGCTCTTAAGACCGGTGCCAGTAAAATCTATATTGAGGATCTCAAAGCCGAATTTGCCCGTGATTATGTTTATCCTATGTTGCGTGCTAATGCGGTTTATGAAGGGGATTATCTTTTGGGCACTTCTATTGCCCGTCCTTTGATTGGAAAAAAACAAATTGAAATTGCTTTAAAAGAGGGGGCCGATGCTGTTTCCCACGGAGCTACTGGTAAAGGTAATGATCAGGTACGTTTTGAATTGGCTTACTATGCCCTTAAGCCAGATATTAAAGTCATTGCTCCTTGGAGGGAGTGGGATTTAAAAAGCCGTAGTGACTGTATTAATTACGCCAAGAAACACCAAATTCCTATCACAGTTAGCGCAGAAAAACCTTACAGTTGTGACCGTAATTTACTTCATTTGAGTTTTGAAGGGGGTATTTTAGAAGACCCTTGGGCTGCTCCCCCTGAGGATATGTTTGTGTTAAGTAAGAGCCCTGAAGCGGCTCCGGATCAGCCTAGTTTTTTGGAGATCGACTATGAGTCTGGCGATGCGGTGGCCATTAATGGCAAAAGACTAGCTCCCCATGAGATTTTAGCTGAGCTTAATCAGATCGCTGGCGAAAACGGCATTGGTCGTGTGGATTTGGTGGAGAGTCGCTTTGTTGGCATGAAAAGTCGTGGGGTTTATGAAACTCCCGGTGGTACGGTTTTGCATGTGGCTCATCGTGCGATGGAGTCTTTGACTCTGGACCGAGAGGTTAGAAAAATTCGAGACTCCTTGATTCCCACTTATGCGGCTCAAGTATATAATGGTTTTTGGTTTGCCCCAGAGAGGGAAAATCTACAAAAAATGATTGATGAAATTCAAAAACCAGTTACGGGAAGTGTCAGGCTCAAGCTCTATAAGGGAAATGTCACTGTTCTAGGAAGAAAGTCGCCTAACAGTCTCTTCCGAGAAGACTTGGCTACTTTTGAAAAAGACGAGGTCTACAACCAACGGGATGCCGAGGGCTTTATCAAGCTAAACGCCTTACGTCTTAAGTTAAGGGCATAGTTGGGCTATCTTCTCTAGCCTTCCTTTGGGAAATTGGCTTGACGCTCTTTAGAAGGGCGGATTAAGCCTAGAGAGGTCTTTAATTATCATTAAAAAGGAAGTGATTATTTATGTATCGTTATCGTCTGATGGCCCCTGGTCCTACACCGGTTCCCGAATCAGTTCTTACCAAAATGGCTCTTCCTATTTTGCATCACCGCACACCAGCTTTTGAGGCTGTAGTGGAAGAAGTTAGAAAAGGTTTGAAATGGGTTTTTCAAACTAAAAGTGAAGTGCTTATTTTAGCAGCTAGCGGAACTGGTGCCATGGAGGGCGCTGTCACTAATTTAATGAGAAAATCCGATGTGGCCCTTTGTATTAATGGTGGTAAGTTTGGGGAGCGTTGGGGAAAAATCTGTAAAGGTCATGGCCTGGCTTATGATGAGATTAAAGTCGAGTGGGGCCAGCCAGTAAAAATAGAGGAAGTGGCCGAACACTTAAAAAATAAAAAATACCGTGCTATTTTTGCCACTGCTTCTGAGACCTCAACGGCCGCTTATCATCCTATTAAAGAGCTAGCAGCTTTGGTAAAAAATGATCCAGAAACTGCTTTGGTGGTGGATGGTATTACAGCGGTAGGTGTTCATGATATTCCCACTGACGAATGGGGTATTGACGTCTTAGTAAGTGGATCTCAAAAAGCTTTTATGCTGCCGCCGGGTTTGGCTTTTGCTTCTCTTAGCGACAAGGCTTTAAAAATGGCTCAAGAGAGTGATTTGCCTAAATTTTATTTTAATTTTTTAAAAGAGCATGAAGCGATTCAAAAAAACACGACGGCTTTTACTAGCCCAGTAAGTTTGATTAGTGGACTTCAGGAGGTTTTAAGGCTTTTTAAAGAAGAAGGTCTAAGTAATATTTTTGAACGGCACACCCGTCTTGCTAAGGCGGTGAGGGAAGCTTTAAAAGCTATGGGATTAAAACTTTTGGCTGAAGAAGCTCCTTCTAATGCGGTGACGGCTGCATTGACTCCTGAGGGAATCAATGCTGGTGATGTTGTTAAAATTTTAAAAAATGATTTTAACATGACCATTGCCGGTGGCCAAGATCACCTTAAAGGTAAAATTTTTAGAATTGGTCATATTGGTTATTATGATCCCATGGATATGATAAGCGCTTTAGCTGCTGTGGAGAGTGCTTTGGTAAAATTAGGAGTTAATCTAGAAAGAGGAAAATCCTTAGGAGTAGCCTTAGATATTTTAACTAAATAAATGGTCCTAAGTTCTAGATCCTTAAGACTAAATATTAGGAAACTTTAAGCATGACAAAAAAAGTTTTGATTAGCGACAAATTAAGTGAGGCCGGTTTAGAAATTTTAGAAAAAGCCCAAGGGATTCAGACCGATTCTAAGCCTGGTCTTTCTCCAGAAGAACTAAAAGCTATCATTGGTGAATACGATGCCTTGGTTATTCGTTCTGGAACAACGGTAACCGCTGATATTTTAGAAGCTGCTACTCGTCTTAAGTTAGTAGGTCGTGCTGGTATTGGAGTGGATAATGTGGACGTGGCGTCTGCAAGTAAACATGGAGTGATTGTAGAAAATACTCCCAGCGGCAATGCTGTTACTACTGCCGAACACGCCTTGGCCATGCTCTTTGCTGTAAGTCGTATGATCCCTCAGGCCACTATGTCCATGAAGGCCGGCAAGTGGGAAAAGAAACAATTTATGGGTAGGGAGCTTTGTAATAAGGTATTAGGAGTTGTTGGAGTGGGTAATATTGGCAAGATCGTTGCCAACCGGGCCTTAGGACTTAAGATGCGAGTCTTAGGCTTTGATCCTTTTTTAACACCAGAAGCAGCCAGTAAAATGGGGATCGAGCTAGTTAGTTTGGAAGAAATCTTTAAACAATCCGATTATATTACAACCCATGTTCCTCTTAACGATAAAACCCGTGGTCTTATTAATGCTGATAGTTTTGCCAAGATGAAAGATGGTGTATTCATTATTAACTGTGCTCGCGGGGGTATTGTGGATGAAGAAGCACTCCTACAAGCTTTAAATTCGGGCAAAGTAGCCGGTGCTGGTTTGGATGTTTTTGTCAAAGAACCTCCTGAAGCAAATTCTCCTTTAGTGCAGCATCCTAAGGTTGTTTGTACTCCCCATTTAGGCGCTTCTACAGACGAAGCTCAGGTCAATGTGGCCGTTGAGGTGGCCCAGCAAGTGGTGGATTATCTTCAAAGGGGAGAAATCCGTAATGCCATTAATTTTCCTTCTCTTTCGGGTGAATTAGCTAAGGTGCTAAAGCCTTATTCCAAACTCGCTGAGGCCTTAGGAAAACTTTTGGGTCATTATGCAGAAGGTACTCCAAAAGAAATTCATTTAGAATTTGCCGGTGAAATTAAAGAGTATCCTTTGGGTAGCTTAACCGCGGCTGCCCTCAAGGGTTTTTTACAAACCCATCTTAGTGAGGAAGGTCAGGTAAATTATGTTAATGCTCCTTTCTTAGCCAAAGAGCGGGGTATTAGCGTCAAAGAAATTAAAGTAAGTGAGGCTAAAGGTTATACCAACCTTTTGCAGTTTAAAGTCTTAAGTGATCAAGGAGAGCATCGAGTCTCTGGTACGGTTTTTGGCACCGAACATCCTAGACTCATTAGGTTAGATGATTTTTATTTAGAGGCAGAGCCTAAAGGCTGTTTATTAATGGTTAAAAACCAAGATAAACCTGGTGTGATTGGAAAAATTGGCACTACTTTGGGAGAAAGAAATATTAATATTTCTAGGATGCACCTAGGTCTTAACGCTAAAGCCGGTGAAGCTTTGGCAGTATATAGTTTAGATAGCGAACCCAATCAGGACTTGATCTGCGCCTTAGAGAGCTTAGAACATGTCCTTTGGGTAAAGGTTGTTTTGTTATAAAGGACTTATTTTTTAATCATGTCCAATCTAGTGATTATTGGTACGCAGTGGGGAGACGAAGGCAAGGGTAAGATTGTAGATTGCTTTACTCAGTCTGCTGATGTGGTGGTGCGTTTTCAAGGCGGCAATAATGCGGGCCACACCTTAGTGGTTGATGGATTCAAGACAGTCCTTCACTTAATTCCTTCGGGCATCTTACACAAAGACAAGGTTTGCGTCATTGGCAATGGAGTTGTTTTAGACCCCGCAGTGCTTTGGGAGGAAATGCAAGGTTTAAAAAAGTCTTTAAGT
>JAGRNM010000096.1 GCA_020440745.1 Deltaproteobacteria bacterium | reverse complement strand
CTATTTGTTGAAGGCTTAAACGTGTGCATTCGACTTCTGGCAATTCGGGCATGCTAGCTAGTTAAAAAACTTTTTTAACCAATGTCTACTAAAAGGCTAGTAAAAGAAAGGCTTGATTTAGGTCTTTAATTAGCCATAAGTACAAGACAAGCTCTTTAATTTTAGCTATTTTTTTAAATTTCCTGGTAATAAAAAGCGGATATTTCCTTGACTAAAACTTTGTACTCTTACTAGACAATCCGCGGGCCTTACCCAGGAGGAGGAATACTTCTGATGCCCCAACTCGTCTTTTCCCGAGGGTCTCAACCCTTATTTCAAGTTAAAGTTCAATCTAGTTCTATTAAAATTGGCCGGAGTGAGTCTTGTGATGTGGTTTTAGGTGATCCTGATATTAGTCGTGAGCACGCTTCTTTATTTAATATAGAGGGTGCTTATCTGATTAAAAAAGAAGGTAAGAGAGAGGTCTTTATCAATGGAGAAGAGCTCAAAGAACAACCCAAACCTCTTCGAGAAGGAGACGAGATTCAGATTGGTTCTTGGCTTGCTAAGTTTGGAGCTGGCTTTGATCAGGCAGATTTAGAGGTTACTCAAGGGGGAGGAAATTCAGCTTCTCAAAAGACTCAAGCAGTGGCCAGTTCAAGGGGGTTTCTGGTCCAAAACTTAAGCTTACAATTAAGTCACCCTAGTCAAGGGACTAGCCTTTATCCTTTAACAGAAGGGACCTTAACCTTGGGGGCTGATGAGCAAAATAATATTGTATTAGATGACCCTTATGCCAGTGGCCGTCACCTTAAGTTAGTAATTAAAGGGGATGAGGTGTCTTTGTTTGATTTGGGTTCTACCAATGGCACTTTTGTTAATGAGGTGCGCGTCCAGCAGGCATTGTTAGAGCCTGGTATGCGGGTTAAGATAGGACAGTGTGTTTTGCAATTAATTGAAGAAGATCAAATAGAAAGTATTAAGCCCATTGAGACAAACGAGTTTTGTGGATTGGTAGGGGCCTCATCTAAGATGCAAGAGCTTTATGGCATGTTAAGTAGGGTAGGGCCTACGGAGGCTACTGTATTAATTTTAGGAGAGTCGGGTTCGGGTAAAGAGCTTGTTTCTAGGGCGGTGCATGCTTTAAGCCCACGCAACCAAGGTCCTTTTATTGCTCTTAATTGTGGGGCGATTTCTAAGGAATTGATCGAAAGTGAGCTTTTTGGCCATGAAAAGGGCGCCTTTACAGGAGCTGGCAAACAACATGAAGGATCCTTTGGTCAAGCTAAGGGTGGCACTTTATTTTTAGATGAAGTGGGTGAGTTGCCTTTGGACTTGCAACCAAAGCTTTTGAGGGTTTTAGAAAACCAAACCTATCGTCGGGTAGGTGGTTCACAAGAGCTCAAAAGTGACGCGCGCATTGTTGCCGCTACCCATCGAGATCTTTCCGAATTAGTAAAACAAGGTCGTTTTCGTGAGGACTTATTCTTTCGTCTTTTTGTCTTACCTATGTATTTGCCCGCTTTAAGAGAACGTATGGAAGACTTGCCACTTTTAGCAGAGGCTTTCTTAAAAGAATTTAGTCCCTCAGGTCACGCTAAGCAACTTAGTGAAGAAACACTTTTAAAATTAATGAGCCATACCTATCCAGGCAATGTAAGAGAGCTAAGAAATATTTTGTTGCGTAGTGTACTGCTTTCTAAAGAGGAAATGATTAAGCCTGAAGAAATCTTTTTTGCCGATAGCTACAAGTCAAATCCTGATGAGTCTGTAATTAGTGGTATCGAAAAATTAGAAGATATGGAGCGCAAACTTATTTTAAAAGCTTTAGTGGCTCATAAGTGGAATAAGGCTAAGGCTGCTGAGTCCTTAGGTATTGCCAAGTCAACTCTCTTTAGTAAAATAAAACTCTACGAGCTAGATGATCCCAAAAGAAAAGCTTCTTAGTTTTTTATAGCGCAGAAGCAAATCAAGTAGGATAGGTTTAGAAAAGGGAGGGATTCTATTAAAGAATTTAGGAATAAGCCCGTAAAGTCCGTCGGCCTATCAAGAATTCCTTCTCTGTTTGTTCACTAACTTATTACAAGCTGCTAATCATTGCTGTCTTCACTTTGAAGGCAACCTTAGGAAGTTGGGGGGGTATTAGTCCCCATATCAGGAATAGGAGGAACTTCTCCACCTCCGGGAGGTAGAGGAATATCACCAGCCCCAAGTCCATCTCCTAAGCCTGCTTGGTAGTAGTTTTGAAAGAGTTCAGCTAAGACTTCAGAATTTTCCTGGTCAATTTCTAAAAAGTCCTTAATTTCTTCTTTAAAGTTTTCTTCGATAGCTTTGTCTTGCTTGGCTTGTGCCTCACTGCTGCTGATTAAGGATTCTAAGCTTTTAGAAAGGCTTAAATAAGTGCCTGAAGCTTTAGATAACTGATCGTGTTTTAATTTTAAACCTTCTATCTTTAGACTTTGAGTACTCCTTTTACGCCCAACAATTCCACCAATAAAAGCGCCGCTTCCTGCGCCAATAATAGCACCCACGATAGTGCCTAAGCCTGGAACAATACTTCCTATTGTAGCTCCAAGTCCTGCTCCAGCCCCGGCTCCAGCAGCAGCTCCTTGGAGACCAGCTTTATTTTTTTGGGCTTTTGATAGACCTGCTGTTTTTACTGTGTAGATAGAGCTGTCACCAGGACTTTTTAATAGGGCACTTTGAAGACTTTCTAAAACATTAGGTGGGATATTTTTGGCTGCTTCAGGGTCTTTCTTTAATGCCTCTGCTACTAGGGCGGCTGCGTTGCCGCTGAGGCTGCTTAAGTCTAAGGTATAACCGCCTCTCACAACTTTGGCTATTTCTACTAAAGCAGCGGTGGCCTCTTCTGAAGCGGCGTGATCAACACTTTTGATTTTGTCTTTTTTGATTCCTTTTTTGCCGCTACCAGCAAAAAGGACCTCTCCTTGGGGATTATCACCAGTAAACCAACCGATAAGGTCTTCAATGGCAGTGGCTTCTTTTTCATTCTTTGCTTTTAGTTCTGTTTGATGGGCCTCAATTTTTCCTTTGGCCTTTTCCATTTTTTTCTCTAGCTGGATATCTTTTAGCTTTTTTTCTAGCTTACCTTCCATTTTTTCTAATTCTTCTTTGGAGGTACTTAGACCTTTAACTTTATTAGCTACGTCCTTGCTGACTTTTTCTTCCTGCTTTTCAAAACGCTCTAAGTATTTTATTGCTTCTTCTACTTCTTGGAGGGCGTTTTTGACTTCCGACTGGGAGCCAGTGCCTTCCATCAGTTTTCCGTGGGCTTCTTGTGCTTCTAGGAGTTCTCTCTCGGCGCGGTCTCGAGTTCGTTCGAGTCGGGCTAGGGCAGCTTCGTCCTGGGGAGTTAATTTTGTTTCTTGGCTATTTTCTTCTAAGAGATTTCCCCAAAGGTCGTCTCCGCTTGTCACGTCATCTTCAAGGTTTAAATCATTCCAGTCCCCTTCTAGGTTAGGGTCCGACCATGGATCGTTAAAGGGATCATTATGTTGAATACGATTGTTAGGGTTATTATTGATACTATTGTCATCCATGAAAAAAACCTCTCTCTCTAACTGGAGGAGAATTAAAGTAAAAAAGACCTTTTTAATAAAACTCTCTTTTTTTTTCGACCCCAAAAGGGATGAAAGTTGTGTAAGAATTAAAAAAACAGTGATTTAATAAGCTTGAAGGCGGGTAACTTGAATCTTGGGCTTAGGCTTTTCCAGGCTAACAGTTAAAGCTAAAAAAATCATTTCTTTAATGCATTGCGTTATTTCCGGATGATTTTCTAAAAAATAATAGGCTGTGCCTTCTAGGGCTAGGAGTTTTTTGGGGCCAATAGCTTCTAAGGCGGTGTGTTTCCAAGCCTTGGATCGGGTTTTGACTTCTACAAAGGCTAGCTGGTCTTTTTTTTGAGCAATGAGGTCGATTTCTCCCAAACGATAACGGAAGCGTTTTTTTAAGATTTTGTAGCCTTGTTTTTTTAAATAAGAAGCAGCCAGGGCCTCCCCTAGGAGACCCCGGCTGTGAGTGAGAGGAGTTCTTTTTTGTATAAGAGAAATAAGCTTTTTCATTTTGGCTTAGGATCTTAGGCAGCGCCTTGATCAAAAAGGCCTCCTAGGTATTTATTGGCTACAGGAGCTCCATACTTGTCCCAGGCCTGTCCTAGTTGAGCTTTACCCCAGTCTAGGCCAGCGTTGAGGGCTGTTTTAAATAGATTGCCTTTATTTTTGACTAGATCGACACCTGTTTTAACAACTTGGTAGGCCTTGCGGGCATAGCTGATGGCTGTGGAGGCGACTTGGCCAGCTCCGGGGATAGCGTTTAAAATAATTTCGGGATTTTTAACTACATGCAAAGCAGCCTGACCGATTTCTTTAAAGAAGCTTTTAATTTTGCCGTTCCAAAGATAATTGGCTGCATTGAGTCCCCGTTGAATTAAGGGAACAAACTGACCGATTCCAGGAATTTTGCTGAGGATAGGGGAGGCAAACTTCATTAGTACTTGTCCAACTTTGGTAATGGTTTGCATTCCTTTAGCAATGCCTTTGCCAACTTTTTTAAAGAAGCCACCGATTTTTCCAAAAAAGCTAGAACTAGGGAAAAGGCTGTTTAGAAAGTCTCCTTTTTGTTTAAATTCTTGTTCTTGGGGCTCGATGATTCCTTTAACAATTTCTAGTTTTTGTTGGATGGCTTGAGCTTCTGGGCTGTTTTTGCCGTAGAGTTTTTCAGCCTCTTTAAGTTGTTCTTTAAAGATTTTTTCTTTGGTTTGACGAAATTCTTTAAGACGTTTTTCGGCTTTTTTATAAATTTTTCCTAAGCGTTTGGTAAACAAGGCTTTCATGTCGCCTTTACTTAGTCCTAAGTCTTTGCGGAGTTTGTCGATTTTGTTTTTCTTTTCTTTGTCGCTTAGAGAGGAGTCTTCTTGAATACGACGGATTTCATCTGTAGTTTTTTGAAGATCAATGGGAGATTTTCCTTCTTTGGCTCGTTTAGCGTTGACTTTGTCTAAGCGTTCTAAGGTTTTGATGTCAGGATTATTAATTTCTAGCTCAACTTCTTTTTTGACTTGGTTGGTAAAGTTGAGGCTTTCTTTAATGAGCGCTCCATTGGGATTTCCATTAAACTGGCTGCTTTGGATTCCTTGAAAGTGAAGTTCTGAGTTGGTGAGTTGTTGGAGTCCTAAGTCGTTGATGATGGGTTTGAAGATGGTCGTGGTTTGTGTGTTGGTGATGATCATTTTCCTATCCTCTTAGTCTAAGGTTTTAAGCGTGAGCAGTTTGAATTTTTGTTGAATGAAGTTTAATGTTTTGAATTTTTTGGCTAAGCTTATTCATCCAGCTTTGTAGTCCGTTGGACTTGTTTTGTTTTTTAGCGACAAGGCTTTGTTTTTGTTGGCTGGGGATTTCTAAATTAAGTCCTTCAAAAAGTTGGTCCATTTCGGGATCCCATTGTTCGGCTAGGCTAGAGTTGCTGAAACTCATGAGGTCTTGTTCAATATTTTTTAAGTTAGCTTGGTTCATGTTATTTCCTCCGTTGCCTGTTTTTAAAAGCAAGAGGGATGCCAAAAAGAAAATTATTATAAAAATCATTAAAAATTAAATAGTTAGTGATTCTAAAGTTAAGACTTTTTTGAGTTTAAGGCTTTGAATTTCGTCCTTAGGTTTAGAAAGCGTTCGGATTTTGGACGCTAGGCAAGGTTTAAGCTTTTTGTTAAAGAGATGCCTATGTTGGGAGCTTCTAAAAAACGTCTTAGGGATTTAGAGATCCAGATAGAATCGCTTAAAAAGGAAAAAAAGCAGCTTGAGGAAGACTTAGAGACTAGTACGAAGATACTTCGTAGTCAGGTGGCTGCTTTGAGT
>JAGRNM010000095.1 GCA_020440745.1 Deltaproteobacteria bacterium | reverse complement strand
TACAAAAGCCTGAATACCTTCTCGGAAGTCTTGACTAGTGGAGCTTAAGGCGATTTCTTTTCGTTCCAAATCCAATTGGGTTGCTAAAGAATTTCCCCAGGTATGTAGGAGAACTTTTTTGAGTCTAGCCAGTGTTTGGGTGGGGGCATGGCTGAGTTGGTCCACGAGCTTTTGTAGACTCTTTTCAAAGTCCTTTTCTGGATAGACTTGAGAGACTAAACCAAGGTTAAGGGCTTCTTGCGCGGTCCAGGCTTTTCCTGTCAAAAAAGCTTCTCTGGCTCGTTTTTCTCCAATGATTCTTGGTAAGAAGTAAGTGGAAGAAGCATTGCCCGACAAGGCAATATTAACAAAACTAGGAGAGAGGGTAGCTTTTTTGCTAGCTACTAAGAGGTCGCAGCTTAAGGCTAGTCCAAAGCCAGCGGCGTAGGCCGGGCCTTGAATAGCTGCAATCACCGGTTTGGGCATAGTGACGATGCTTTTTACAGCTTCGTTGAGTTCTTTGCTGATTTTTAAAAAGTTTTCATGAGAACTATCTAAGTTTTGCTGAAAAAACTTTAAGTCCCCACCGGCACTAAATGCCTTATTACTTCCTTTTAAAACAAGGACTCGTACTTTGGGATCCCTGGCAAGTTTTTTTAAGGCTTGACTCAGGAGTTTAGCTAATTCAAGACTAAGGGCATTGTGTCGTTCGGGCCGATTAAGACTAATAAAACAAGCTGCTCCTTGTTTTTTGATTAATAAAATTTCTTTAGACTTGGTGGGCATCTTGTTAATTTTTCCTTATTAAGGAGTTTGTTAAAATGAAACTATCTCTTCAAGAACCTTCTTTAAAAAAAATATCAGGGGTTTTAGCTTTACCAGTTTTGGACGGAAAGCTTCATAGCCATAGCTTAGCTAAAAAGGTGGATCAAGCTTTAGGGGGACTTTTAAGCAGTTTTATTAAAAAAACTGAGTTTAAAGGTAGGGTAGCTGAAGTAGAAAATATAGCCACCCATGGTAAGATTGGAGCTTTTCAGGTACTTTTAGTGGGTTTAGGCAAGGGAAAAAAATTAGAGGCCGATGACTTAAGACGGGCTGCGGCTGCTAGTGCCAAGGCGGCAGAAAGACTAAAGAGCGCTAAGCTTTATAGTGCGCTTTCTTTAATTGATCATGATTGGAAACCCGAAGAATTGGCGCAAATTTTAGCTGAGGGAACGGTATTAAGCACCTATCGTTTTGATAAGTTTAAAGGCAAAAAAGACCCCAAGTCTCACTTAGCTGGTGTGGAATTTCTTCTTAGTGCCATTAAAGAGAAGGCGGCTTTTGCCCGTGGGCTTAAATTGGGTCAAGTAGGAGCCGAAGGAGCTCTTTATGCTAGAGACTTAGTCAATACTCCTAGCCATAATAAACCACCAGAAGTCCTAGGCTTAGAGGCTAAAAAGCTCAAAGGGGTTCGCACTAGAGTTTGGAAACACCAAGAAATTAAAAAAATGGGGATGGGAGCCTTGTATGGCGTTGGGATGGGAAGCACTCGCCATCCTCCGGTCTTTATTGAAATGCACTACAAGCCTAAGACCAAGGCTAAAAAAACCATCGCAGTAGTTGGTAAGGGTATTACTTTTGATAGTGGTGGTTTAAGCCTTAAGCCTCCTAAGTATATGGAGACCATGAAAGACGACATGGCTGGTGCTGCTGCTGTCTTGGGTTTGATGAAAATCTTACCTCAGCTTAATCCCAAAGTAGAAGTCTATGGTTATATTTCTAGTGCCGAAAACATGCCCGGAGGGGGTGCTCAAAGGCCGGGGGACGTGGTCAAAGCCTACAATGGTAAAACTATTGAAGTGCTTAATACCGATGCTGAAGGTCGTTTGGCCTTGGCTGATGCCCTTAGTTATATCGGAAAACATCGTAAGGTTGACTATATTATTGATATGGCGACTTTAACAGGAGCTGCCTTAGTTGCTCTGGGAGATTTAGTGACAGCTGCTTTGGGTACAGACGAAGCACTCATCAAAAAAATCCAAAAAGCAGGTGACTTTACAGGCGAAAAAGTTTGGGAATTGCCTCTGGAAGAGCGCTATTGGGAAGACTTTAAAAGCGAAGTAGCTGATATGAGAAACATTGGTGGCCTTTATGCAGGCACTATTAATGGAGCCCTCTTTTTAAAACAATTTGTCCCAGAAAAAACCAAATGGGTGCACCTTGATATTGCGGGACCTAGTTGGGCTAATAAACCTTGGACCTATTGTCCTGTGGGAGGCACAGGCATTATGGTCAGGACTTTAGCAAGACTCTTAGAGGATTTTTAATCAAGAGGGTTGCTTCTGAAAAGCCTTTTGAAACAGCCGCCCAAGTCCTATCGTTATAATCTAGATAGTTTTCTTTTGCTGCGTTTTGCCCATTTTAAGAGTCACGAGAATATTTGTGATCTAGGGGCTGGGGTGGGGGTAATGGGCCTTTTAGCTTTAGAGCGTTTTGGACTTTCCTCAGTGACGGCAGTGGAAATCCAGGAAGAATTGGCGCTTTATGCTAGGCAAAATGCCCAAGCCCTTCATCTGCAATCTAAGTTTCATCTTTATCTTCAATCCTGGCAGGACTTTGCCAAGGATCACGTCTTAAAAAAAGCTCCTTCATTTGATGCGGTGATTAGCAATCCTCCCTACGGTCGTCTAGGAGAGGGGCGTCTTCCTGAGGATCCTGTGCGTCAACTTGCCCGCTATGAGGTGGCTGGTAATATGCAAAATTTAATTACCAGCGCTAAAAGTATTCTTAAAAAAACAGGCAGGCTCCTTTTGCTTTATCCTATTTTACGGCTTGAAGAACTACTAGACCAACTCCATTTAAAGGGATTTAAAGCTTCTCGTTTGGCCATGATTCATCCTTACGAAAACCGCCCGGCCACCCATGTGATGGTAGAAGGAATTTTAGCCATGAATCGAGAACTTAAAGTAGAACCGCCGGTGATTGTTTATCAAGACCAAGACCATTATCGTCCGGAGATTGAGGCTTGGGTGGGGCCTAAGAAGAAGCTAGCATTTGAAGATCGGGCCTATTGACAGCCATTTAGCCCTTAAGCTAGGGAGGCTTTTATGACTTCTCAAAGAAAACTCCGTATTTTAGTTGGTAAACCCGGCCTCGACGGTCATGACCGAGGGGCTAAGATTATTGCTAGGGCTTTTCGGGATGCGGGTTTTGAAGTGATTTATACGGGCCTTCACCAAACTCCTGAGATGATCGTCAACACAGCCGTCCAAGAAGATGTGGACGCAATTGGTCTTAGTATTCTTTCCGGTGCCCATAATTATGTTTTCCCCGAAGTTTTAAAACTACTCAAGGAAAACGGCATGGAAGAGGTGGTACTTTTTGGTGGTGGCATTGTGCCAGATGACGATATTCAAGCGCTCAAAAAACAAGGAGTAGCTCAGATTTTTACGCCGGGAACTCCTCTTTCTGAAACAGTGTCCTGGGTAGAAAAAAACGTCAAAGCCAAGACCGAGTCTCTTTAATTGTTTAAAATAATTTAAAGTAAATCCATGTCCTTAAAAAGTCGTCAGGAAATCGAAAATGAAGAATTAAGCCGTTTGGCTCCCTATGCTTGTCGGGCAGCCGAATCCCAAGGAAGAGAGTATTCTGAAGAAGAACATCCTTATCGTACTTGTTTTCAGCGGGATCGAGATCGCATTATTCACTCCAAGGCCTTTCGTCGTTTAGAATATAAGACGCAAGTTTTTGTTTATCACGAGGGGGACCATTATCGGACCCGTCTGACCCATAGTCTAGAAGTCGCCCAAATCAGTCGCAGTATCGCCCGCACTTTGCGACTTAACGAAGACCTAGCCGAGGCTATTTGTTTGGCCCATGATCTAGGTCATCCTCCCTTTGGTCATTCTGGTCAGGATGTAATTAATAAATTAATGAAAGCAGAAGGTGGTTTTGAACATAACCGTCAGAGTTTGCGCATTGTGACGGTCTTGGAGCAACGCTACCCTCAGTTTCCCGGGCTTAATTTGAGTTTTGAAGTTTTGGAAGGCATTTCTAAACACTTTACTGAATACGATTTGCCTGAAGGTCGGGGTTTTTATCGTGAGGGCAAGCCTAGTTTAGAAGCTCAGCTAGCTAACTTAAGTGATGAGATTGCCTATAATCATCATGATCTAGATGATGGTTTAAGAAGCGGCATGATTAGTCTTAGTCAATTAAACAAAATTAACTTGTGGTCTCAAGTCTTTGACCAAGTTAAAAAAGACTTTCCTTTAGCTGGAGAAAACCTCTGGATTAGTCAGACGATCAGGCGTTTGATTAACCAGGTGGTAACCGATCTTATTAATCAGACCTTGATTAATTTACAAAAAGCTTCGATTAAAAATTTAAAAGACGTCCGTCAGCATCCAAAAAACTTGGTGGGCCACTCTAAAGCATTACAAAGTCAAATTGCCGAGCTTAAACGTTTTTTGTTTAATAAACTTTACAAGCTTTATCGCGTTGAGCGTATGGCAGATAAGGCAGAGCGTATTTTGACTGATCTTTTTAAGGCCTATGTTCATAATCCCAAAATTCTTCCGACGGAAGTCTACGAACAAGTAGAAAAAGAAAAGGGAAACAAAAGAGTTATTTGTGATTATTTAGCAGGTATGACCGACCGCTATGCTTTAGACGAGCATCAAAAGCTCTTTGATCCTCATGCAAGGGTTTGAAGCTGGCCGCTTAAACAGGATACAACATCGTATAAAAGTAATAAAACTTAAGCACTTTTTTTACGTAGTTTCTAGTTTCTGTGTAGGGGATACTTTCTACAAACTCATCCCAATCTAGGTCGCTTCGTATTTTTAGCCAACGATCAACAGATTCTTCACCGGCATTATAACTAGCGATGGTATAGACTAGGTTTCCCTTAAAATGTTTTAAATTTTGAGAAAGATAATAGACTCCTAATTCGATACTTATTGCCGGATTCCATAAGTCTTCTACATTAAAACTTTCTTTGCCTAGTTTTTGGGCTAAGTCATGGGCAGTGGGAGGAATAATTTGCATTAGTCCTCTGGCATCTGCTGGACTGACTATTTTAGGATTATAAAAACTCTCCGTCCGCATAATCGACCAAGTGACTTGAGGAGGAAAATCATGCAAGTAACTAAAAAGTAAAACCCAGGGAGCATAAACAGTAGGGTAGCCTTCGGACATTTTTTTATAAACGCGAGGACTCTCCCAAACCTCTTGCATACTTTTTTGATAAGCTAGGGCCCAGGCTTCTTTTGGCTTTTCTTTTTGTAGCGCTCTTATGAAGTCTTCTATTAAGCCTAGATGATAGAGGGTGTTTAAACGGGAGTGCTCGTCTTGACTAATTTTAATTAGCTTAGGTAGTTTGTGACTTTGTGTTTTTTTAATTTCCTCTATCCAAGGACTTGTTGGGAGTGTTTGTATATCAAAGTCTTTGCTTAAACGTTTTAGGCTTAAAAAAGCATAATAATCGTATTGAGGTGAATAAGCCACTTGACGATAAAGTTCTTTAGCTTTTTGGCTTTGGCCTTCTTTTTCAAAACTACGGCCAATCCAATAGATTAAACTATCTTGATAAGGATTTTTACTTAGTTCTTGCTGAAGTTTTTTCCAATAGACGCGAGCCTTGGAAAAGTCTCTTTGGTAATAATGGGCCCAGGCTTTCATCCAAAGTACTTTGTCTTTTCTTTCATGATTAGGATAAGCGTCTAAAAAATCTTGGAAAGCTTGAGAAGCTTTGGCGTAGTGTCCTCGATCAAAGTAGGTATAGGCTATTTTATACTCCCAAAGGGATTTTTCTTTTTTTTTTTTTTTTTTTAAGAGTTGCTTGTAGAGTTTAAGGGCTTGGTCATACTGATCGCTTCTAGCGCAGGC
>JAGRNM010000094.1 GCA_020440745.1 Deltaproteobacteria bacterium | reverse complement strand
ATAGTTCGACAATTTTAAAATATTGGGCTTAGAGTGGCCCGGTGAAGCTTCCTCAGATCTATCAATATTTAGATTATCGTCATTATCTTAAGGATTATTACGAGGCTCGTAAGGCAACTAGGGGTAGTCAGTTTAGCTATCGTAGTTTTGCCCGGGATGGAGGTTTTGCTTCGCCTAATTTTTTAAAATTGGTGATGGAAGGTCAGCGTAATTTGGGTAAGGAGGGTATTGGGGCCTTTATCCAGGCTTTAAAGTTAAACAAAAGTGAGGGAAGTTTTTTTGAGGCTTTGGTTTATTTTAATCAGGCTAAAGACGATCAGGAGCGTAGTAAGCGTTATGAAGTCTTGAGTCGTTTTAAAAAGTTTAGGGAGGTGCGGGAAATCGAGGCCAGTCAGTTTGAGTATTATAACAATTGGTATCATCCGGTGGTGAGAGAGTTGACTCTTTTACCAGAGTTTAAAGAAGATCCCGATTGGATTGCCCGTCGTTTGTATCCCCCCATTACTAAAGAGCAGGCAGCCTATTCTTTAAAGCTTTTAGAGCGCTTGGGTTTTGTGGCCCGTAACGCACAAGGCAAATTAGAGGCTACTGAGCGAGTGATTAGTACGGCTAAAGAAGTGCAAAATTTGGCGGTGGGTCATTTTCATCGTCATATGTTGGAGAAGGCTAGGGATAGCTTAAGCTCCACTCCTCCCGAGTGGCGGGATATTTCTAGTGTGACTATTGCTTTGTCTAAAAAAGGTTTTTTAGAGGCCAAAAGGCGTATTCAGGATTTTAGACGGGAGCTTAATGTTTTGCTCTCGGAGGAAAAAAATCCTGAAGTTATTTATCAATTAAATTTTCAGATTTTTAATTTAAGTCGCTTGCCTTGGCTGAATTAGGAGAAAATCATCATGGCACCTTTGAATAAGACTCTCAGATTTTTTAAACAAAAAGCTTTAGTGTTGGCTTTGGTTTTAGGTTTTAGTTTGGCTGCTTGTGGGCTGGGCACCGAAACCGGCAATAGTCCATCGGGAGTTAGTTGTATGGTTAGTTTTCAGACCCAAGCTACGACTACTTCACAAGACCTTAGTGAGGTAGGTTCGGTGTTTTGTGATAAGCCTTTTATGTGTGGGACTGGGATCGGTGTGGAATCTTGTGAGCTTAGTCTACTAGAAAGTGCTTCTACTGTTTTGCCTCAGTTATTGGGCTTGGATACTTTAGGCTATACTACGGTAGATGAAATAGAGACAGGTTTAAGCAATCAGAGTTTAACTATTGATTTAAAGCTCTTGGAAGGTTGCCAGTCTCAATTGGAGCTTTTAAACTGTTCTGAGCTTGAGGGTACTTCCTTAAGCCAGGCAGCAACTTGGGATTGGTTACCTGAGGAATGTTTATTAGTGATTGAAAAAGTAGGGGAAGAAAATACGCCTCCTCTCATACACCCATCGGGAGATAGTGCTTGTTAGGCTGTGTATTCTTAAGAATACACAAAGGCTTTTTTAAAGAGATCTTAGTTTTACTCTTTAGTTTCTTTAATCTAGTTTGTTTTTGTAGAAAGATTTTAATTTTAAGGAGAATCTAAAATGAAAAGGAATAGTTGTAAGGCATTTAGCTTATTAATAGTTTTGATGAGTCTGGCCGCCTGCGGTGGAGCTAGCGTCACTCAGCGCCCTAGTATCCAAGGGATGCGTAGCTTTAATAGTTGTTCAGAAATGCAAGCGGTTGTGGGAAGTGCTTTGCAAAATTATAGTTATGAAGAAGGTATTGCCCAGCCTAGTGAGCCAGTCCTGACGGGTGCTGCAGAAGGAGCTCAGGCGGATAGTGCTAATGCTGCTCCCACTGTTGAGGGTGCCAGTGCTACTGAGGCTTTGGTAGAAGAAGCTAGTTTATTTAAAGTAGAAGGCAATACACTTTATAGTCTTTCTAGCACTGGTCTTTATGTGCATGACATTAGTGATCCACAAAATCCGCAAAGGTTGCATTATATAGCTTTTGATTTTGAAGGATCGGAGTTTTATAGTCAGCAGGCTATTGAGTTTTATGTATGGGGCAGCAAGGTCGCAATCATGGCCCATGGTCCTGTAGAAAACTATGCCGCTTCTTATCCCGGTTCTAGCGTGGATACTACTTTAGTTAGGATTTATGATTTGAGTAGTCCTACTCAGCCTAATGTACTTGCTGATTATACTTTGAGGGGTTCTTATCTTAACAGTCGTTTGGTACAAGAGGCGCAAGCGGCTAGTATTTTTGTGGTTACTTCTGATTATAGTTCGGTAGAAAGTTTAGGTTTTAACGAGACCGATTGTCAGCGTTCTTATCTGCCGGTGGCTTTGGAAGACGGTATGGCCTCGGCAAGTCATATTAGTCTTTATGGAATTAATTTGGCGGGTGAATCTGCTACGGCCGAAAAGCCCTTACACCTTTTCAGCGACGGTTCTTTTATTAATGATTTATATGTTTCCCCTAGACACCTCTTTTTGCCGCTTCAAAGGTGGCAAGAGGATAGTACTAAGGTCTTTGCCATGGCTCTTAATGCTAGTGATGCCACGGTGGAGTCTGCAGGGGATACAACTTTGGCTGGCAGTATTAAAAACCAGTTTGATCTTAATGAGTCTTTAGACCAAGGGACCTTACGTGTAGTGACTAGTACCCATCGTTGGGATGCAGGGATTGATAGTATTAATACCCTGTGGGTTTTGGACTTAAAGGATCCTACTTTGCCTGTTTTAGGTCAGGTAAGTTTTGCTCCGCCTGATGAGGTGGTGGAGTCTAGTCGTATCTATGAAGAGGTGGCTTATGTGGCTACGGCAGTTAAGCTAGCTTTTTCTGATCCTTTGATTAGGATTGATTTGAGCGATCCTACCGATCCTAAGGTCACGGACGAAATCCCTTTGGCCGGCCGACCAGGCTATTTGGCTGTGACTCAGGAAAACGGTGTGGATCAATATTTAGTTAGTATTGGTCAGGATAGTAATCAAGTAGTAGCAGCCCTCTTTGATGTGCGTGCACCAGGGTCAGTCACGATGATTGATCAAGTAGTGGTTGCGGAAGATGCTAGTTCTTTAGCCAATAGTTTTAATGGTCATCGCAGTGTGACGGTCTTGCCAGAGGGTGTGATTTTTATTCCTATTGATGCTTGGACGGACACAGGTCTTAGTTCTAGTCTAAAGGCTTATCAAGTGACAGAGGCTGGCTTGGGTCTTTTAGTTTCTTTAAGTCATGATGATCTTAGAGAAGACGATTATTATGGAGCTAGTATCGAGCGTTCTATAGAAGTAGGCGATACCCTTTATACTTATTCTAAACAGGGTCTTAAGGTGCATACGATGGACGGTATTTTAAACGGGTTAGTCGACGAATTATACCGAGAAGTTTTTGAAGATTTTGATGCAGTTTACTATGGCGGTGGGATTGCCATTGATACACCTGAGCTTCTTTAAATAAATCTAATAATAGCATCGAAACTTCTTCAAATTTCACGGGGAGCCTTTAGGCTTCCCGTGAAATATTTTTAAATATGAAAAAAATAAAATTCATTTTTTTAATGGCTACGATTTTGGCCCTTGCTGCCTGTGGGAGTGCTACTAGTTTAGAGGGCTATACTTTTTATTCACGATCATCAAAGAAATGGGTAGGATTGGGGCCGGAGGGACCGGCTTATGGTTATTGGAGTTTTGTTTTTCGTGAGTCTGATTTTTCTTGGTATCATTCCGACCTTGGTAGCGGTGGGAGTTATTTTTTGCCTAGTGAAAATCAATTAAGACTTAGTTTTGAAAGTTTCTTTCAACCAGAGCCTGGCGAGTTCGTCCTTGAATTAAACGAATCACAAACAGAGTTTGTTTTTGAAGGAACAACTTATATCCGGGAAGATGTGCATGAAGGCGATTAAGTGTTTACAGTTTCCAAGCTTCTTTTTTAATACCACGAGACTTTAAGATAGGAATAGCAAGCTTTTGTAACTTGACTAGTATTCTTACCTTTTCCTCGATAGGCAGTTTTGCTAATTCTTTTCTTCTGGCTTCTTTAGCTTTAAATAGATCTTCTATTTTTTTAAATTTTTCCAAAATTATTCTCCCACTTTTTTATTAGTGAGTGATCTTTTAAAATATCTCTTAGGACTTCTGAGCTATAGTTAGTTT
The DNA here is from genome assembly GCA_020440745.1 of Deltaproteobacteria bacterium. Taxonomy (GTDB): domain Bacteria; phylum UBA10199; class UBA10199; order DSSB01; family DSSB01; genus JAGRNM01. The sequence continues at coordinate 1,735 of JAGRNM010000094.1, read as the reverse complement.
CTTTAATCAAATAATTAATACGTTCCCGGTCTTTGGGACGGTTAGTGTCCAGCATAATTGCCAAAAGATACTCTAAACTTAATACCTTGATTTCAAGGACTTCGTAATTTTTCTTTGTAGCTTTTTGGACTGCTTCAGTCACTAAGGCATTATAAGCAGGGATAAACTGCACGGCAATACCCTCAATGAGGATATGTTCTTTTTTAGAAGAATAGCCTTTTTTTTCAAGTGCCTGATAAAGAGGGCTAAGGTTAATTAAAGAATTTTTTTGTTGGCTTTCGGGAAGAAAAATAAAAATATCGATGTCAAAAGTCAAAGCGGGCTCTGTGTAGAAAAGCAGAGCAGTGGCGCCCCCCATGGCATAAGTTTTGATTATGCCTTCTTTTTCTAATTGATTAATCACTTGAAGAGTTTGCTTCATGGTATTAGTTGAGCGAAAAGCCTATTTTTTAGCAAGTATTAATTAAGGAGTTACTATGCCTTCTTTTGATGTAGTCAGCGAAGTAGACAAGCAAGAATTAGACAATGCTGTTAATCAGACGATCAAAGAAATCACTCAGCGTTATGATTTTAGGGCTTCTAAGAGCGAAGTGAATTTGGAGAAAGATTTGATCAAGCTTTTAAGTGATGATGAGTACAAGATGAAGGCCCTACAGGATGTGTTGCTTTCTAAGGCTATCAAAAGAGGGCTGGATTCTCGGGTTTTAGACTTTGGTAAGGTAGAAGACGCAGCCGGTGGTTTAGCTAAGTGTGAGGTCAAGATTGTTGAGGGTATTAGTCAAGAGCTTGGAAAAAAAATTAATAAAGCTATTAAAGACAGTAAGCTCAAAGTGCAGTCCCAGATTCAGGGAGATCAAGTTAGAGTAACTGGTAAAAAAAGAGATGATTTGCAAGAAGTGATTAGTTTTTTAAAAGAAAACGATTGGGAAGTGCCCTTGCAGTTTAAAAATTTTAGAGATTAATCTAGACTTGCCTTGCCAAAGCTTTTTCTGATGATGGTGTTTTTTGTGTCTCTTGATAATGAAAAACTTGATAAAGTACTCTTGCGGATAAAAAGATTATTAACTCCATGGGAGAGTATTGTTTGATCAAGTCTGAAGTCGAATTAGTCAAGCCAGCGTATAGCGAAAACAATGCTCCTTTTTTTGAGATATTGGTTGCTCTTTCAGAAAAAGGGACAGGGTTTAGTTTTGCGACGGATTTACTCTTTTCGCTTTCTAAGATTTTTAATAACTCAGCACTGGACTCTTCTAGGCTTAATCTTTCTGAGTAGAGAGAAAAGCTGCTTTGAGTCTTAGGATTTTTTCCTTGAAAAACCTTAAGTTCTTCTCGGTGTCTCGCCATTAATTCTTTAAGCTCGCTTTGACTTAGCTGGTTTGGATTGCCACAGCTTTCGGCAGCTTTTTTAAGTTCTCCGTAAGTAATATTAATTTTAATACTTCGATCGTGAGAAATAAAGGTAGTGTGGGGAATAACCTCATGATCATTTTTATCTAAAAATTCTTGAGGTAACTCATAATAAGGATCAGAGGCCTTACAAAGTAGACTGGTGGGGGAAGTCATGCTTTTCCTTTTCAACTATAAACTAAAGGTGGGGAAGTTTAAAGAATAGGGGGCAGATAGTCAAGGAATGGATATAACGCGGGAGGTCTTTAAGAAAAGGCTTGTCTGCCAAGGACAAAGTGGCTTTTAATTTTTAATTTCTTTAACGCCTTTTTCTTTAAAGCGAAAATTT
>JAGRNM010000093.1 GCA_020440745.1 Deltaproteobacteria bacterium | reverse complement strand
CCTGATCAAAGTTAACTAAAAGTTCAAAAAACTCCCTTTCCTCCCCTTTTATTTTAAAGGCCTTAGCAAAGCCATGCATAGTATCCGCGCTTAAATTACGCTCGCCGTCCAAGACCAACTTTAAATAGCTGATAGATTTTAAGCCCGCTAAACGCGAAAAATTGCGATAGCTAAATTTAGAGTTCGTTCTATTTTTTTCATAAGCCACTAGGTCTTTTAAAAATTCTCGGTAACTTAAATAATGATAGATTTTGGGACGGACTAAATTCATCAAAGATCCAATGTTTAACTAGGGTCTAAAACCTTGATTATCCCCCCCCTTTGCCGAGCCCTTAGCATTGGGACAACCGCAAACTTTGCAGCCTTTTTCATCCACGGTGCAGTACTTATCCCCCTCCCAACACCAATTGGGCTCACAGGAAAGACACTCTCCTTGAGAGGTCTTGACCTTTTTGGGCAAGCTTCCACAAGAGATCACTAATAACAGAGCCAAGCATAAAAAAGTTTTAAGTATTAAATAAGTATTCATCTTACTTTAAATTAATAAGCGCTTAAGTTAAAACTTTGGGAGTGCATCACTTTGGCAGAAAGACCTCCATTTTCTGGCAATAGCTCACCTAAGAGATAATATTTTTCGATGGTAAAACTAATAGAGCTTACCTCTTCGCCTTCTTTTTCAATTTCTGCCAAGATATCTTCCACCTTGAGACTTTCCTCTCCTAAGACGGAGTTTAAGCTAGATTCTGTGGAATAAAGGCTGCAAGTTAAACGGCCTAAAGAATGACCTAAGGCATTCTTGGCAGTCACGATGACTTTTTGGCGGGTAAAAACTAAGTGATTTTCAGAAGACTCATAAAGGTTTTCCATAGGAGTCCAACGAATATTAGGAAGCTCTCTTAAGTCCACGCTATTTGTTAAAACCTCTCCCTTTAAAGTTAAATCACTTTTTTCAGCAAGCCATAGGTCTAAATCAATAGAGGGGATAATCAATACTTCCTCACTACCCTCTACCAATAAAGCACCTCCCGAAACAGGCTCAAGACTGGTATCAGAAATCGATCCCCCAGAACTAATCCCACTAAGATCCATCATACTTTGATCAAAATAAAATTTAATCCATTGTCCAGAGCTTACAAAAACATTATCCAAATTATATTGGGAGCCATCCGGGATAATTTCTTCACCCTCTAGATTTAAAAGACCCCCTTCAATATTATTAGAAGCGCTATAGGAATCCGTCTGAATCCCCGGAGTACCAGTGGTGATAGAACAAGAACGATCATTAGAACTAGTCAATAAGTGAAGCGGTTGACTAAAAGGCTTACGAAAATTAGCCTTCCCTTGGGTAAGAATATTGCCATCACTACGACTATAAAATTTAAAATCAATCTCTAAGTAATAATTACCATCCTCTAGGTAAAGCGACTTTGCTTCTACCATTCCGTCTTCTAACTCGTTCAAACTTAAAGAAGAATCTTCTGCTTCCGTACCGCCACAGGAGGCTAAAAAAATTAAAGCTAATAAGAACAAACTTTTTTTCATCACTAACTCCTTATCTTTTAAGAGTGCTTAAGCTTTATCGAATAAGACTTTAAAAAAGACGAGGCTTAAGGCCAAAAGAAAGAAAAAGCCGTATACCCTGAGTATACACTTAGGGTAAATAGCTCTAGACTAAGTTAGGATTGTTTTCTTAATAGCTTAAAATGATTTAATATTTAAAGATTTAAGAAAGTAAAGATCTCAAATCCTGAGCAGGCACCTTACCAGCAAAGGTGTATTGATTAGCAAAGTCTTTCCATATAAGATAAGCCGAATCATCTTGATAGACCTTGGGCAAATCAGGATAAGCCGATAAAGCAATTTGCATCAAAGCTTGCGATAGCTTGTTTAATTTAGTCTCTTGTAGACCAAAGGCAGCCTGATTTAAATACTCTTCTAAGTGATCCAACTCTGGCAATAAAAGTTTTAAAACTTTCTCTAAAGCTTGGGGCTCATAAAGAAGACTCGTCCAAAACATTAAAGGTACATACTGATAAAGCCTATCTTGCGAGTCCATACTGCGTAGTTCTAAAAAACCTCTGGGTCTGACTTCAGGAAATAATAAAGATAAGTGAAGCATAAAGTCTTCTAAACTAGGATAGACTTTAGCTCCTTGATATAAAAAACCCTCCTCCATCCATTGACTAAAAGACAAATCAGAATCTGGCACATAAAAATTGCAAGGCTTAATATAAACCACCCTAGCTCTTAGCGCAAAGTCCAGATAAGTCTGGATACAAGTCTCACGTTTTAAGTCCTTAGCTATTTTTTTTAAGCTAAAAAAATCTATCCCCGAACGAGTCTCATCCAAACCCTGCCAAATCTTCGCCCTAAAACTTTGTTCCTTAACCAAAGACCCAGCATGAAAAGGAGCATTAGCAAAAATAGCCGTGGCAAAGGGAGCTAAAAGCTGAGAGGCTAAATAACGACGAGGCAGTTCTTTTTGAGTACAACCAAAGTCTAGATTGACTTGAACACCACAAGTCAAACGCATCATGCGTTGTCCCCAAGGACTTAGTTTTTTAAAAAAACGATCCATAGCCTGATAACGCCCCTGCCTAAGATGCAAACCTACCTCTTCTACACTTTGATAAGGATTGATCCCCCACTGCTTGAGTTGAATACCAGCTTTTCCCAAGGCCTTATCCAAGCCTTGTTGTACTTCTTCAGTTCTTTGAATTAAGCTAGATAAGGTCCTAGCAGGAGCACTAGAAAACTCTACCTGAGCTCCAGGCTCAAAGGTAATATTGCCCCCTTGGGCTAAATTAAGACAATAGACAAAGGCTTGTTTTTGATCCTCAGGTAAAACACTAGGACCTGATAACCATTGGTCTTCTTGTTGAGCAAAAGACTGCAAAGCCTCAAGCACAGAAGCCTCTCCATATAAAGGAGCTGAAACCAAGGTTTGATCTTGAGAAAGACGAAGGGGAAGACTTTCGACCTCTAAACCCAACCAACCTAAAGCTTGGCCTCCTTCCTCACACTCCTCCACTGGACCGTTGATAAAAACCTTTTGGTCTAAATACTGATAACAAAGCTCTTGGCTTAATCTTGGGGATAGGCTCATGGAAGCTTGAGGTAGCCTAATTTATTGTAGCTGACAATGGGATTTAAGCTTCTTACTTAAGAAAAAAACTATAAAAGTCCAGCCTCAGCAAAACTAAAATAACCCCCTTGGGCAATAATAATATGGTCATGCAAGTTAAGCTCGACTGTTTCGCTGGCTTTCTTAACTAACTTAGTCATCCGGCGATCCATGACACTAGGTCTGGGATCCCCACTGGGGTGATTGTGGACTAAGATAAAGCCAGGGCTTCCCTCCAATAAAATCCTTCTTAAAATACCCCCAAGGCTAAAAGGCAGGTCTTGTCCACTGCCATGACCCAAGTCCATTATTTTAACGACTTGCAACTTAGCATCCAAAAGAACCGCCAAAAGCTGTTCTTGAGGACGATGGGCCAAATCATGGTGTAAATAATCAAATAAATCCTGAGCAGACTCGATCACCGAACGTCTCTGGAATTTTTCTTTTAATAAACGACGACTCAACTCCAAACAGGCCAAAAGCGTACTGGCCTTAGCCGGCCCAATACCTGAGAGTTTTAATAATTGGCTTAGCTCTAAAGACAAAAGCCCCTTTAAGCCAGAGCTTTGCTTTAAGATTTCTAAGGCTAAATCCTTAGCAGAAACCTGAGAACGACCAGAACGTAAAAGAATAGCAATTAACTCTGAATCCGATAGGGCCTGAGGACCCAAGGCAAAAAGCCTCTCCCGGGGCCTTTCTTGGATTGGATAGTCTTTAAAGACTAAGGATTGTGCTTGCGCCATTGCTGTCTAAGAAATTTTAGAAGATCCATGGCCTGCTCCTGACGCTCAGGAGGTAGCAGACGAAAGATTCCTAAGATCTTTTCCTCCGATTTAGCCTGGACCCTTCCCCGACGGGGTTGATAGGGCTTAAACTTATCGGTAAATTGCTTAGGAGAAGTTGTGGGCTCTTCACCATGATAACGCTCTGCCATCAGGCTAAGTTTATGATTAGCCGCTAATTTTAGGATATCTTGACGCTTAATTTTGAGGGCTCTGGCTAATTCTTCTACCTTACTTGGCGTAGGTACACGACGATCAAAAGACATTTGGCGAAGGTACTCATAGCTAAAGCTAAAATCGGAAGCCTTATAAAAGCTCATGAGGGAACGATGACCCAATTCTTTGATCCGTTTTGAGATATATTGTCCAAGACTCTGTTTCAAAATTCCTGTGTCATATCAAGAGCTTAAGTGTCGAGCAATGTTATTCTATAACCGATAGACACAACTAATCATTTGTATGGAGGGTAAAAATCAGGCAAAGTTAGCCGATTAAATTATTGAATAAATAAAAGAAGAAGGGGATTTTAATTCTTTTTTAAAAAGACAATGCAAAAATAAGGCCAAATACTTTGTTGAGCTAAAAAAGTAAAAGAAAGTCCTTAGCGACGATAAAGGTGCATCGAACGACTAAAGCGCTCGGTAATAGGATTCTTGACTCCTGGCTGAGCGCTCACCATAAAAAAATCCAACATGACCGGATCCCTCCTGCCTGGCACCTTTTTGGACATTTTAATTTCATACCTAAGGTCATAAGTCCTAGGGTAATCAATAACTTCAAAACGTAGGGCGCTGCCGAGGTTTTTTTGTAATTTTTGCACATCAGGCAAAGACTTTACTAAGGCAATGGCCCGAGACTCGTCGATCAGGGCTTCTGGCCCATGGCGGGAGGCCTCTGGATAATAAATTAATTGAGAAGGCCCCTTCTTACGTACCGGCACAATCGTACCCTTAGGTAATTTACGATTACGATAACTAAACTCAATCCACCAATTAGCCCTAGCTCGAGAGTCAAACAAAGTACCAATCACATAGCGTCCTTTGGGCAAGCCTTCGTAATGATCACTTAAATCCACTTGATCTGGAGGCACACTGCCCATGAGCTGTGCGATAAAGGCCTGGGTTTTCTTAGCCTGGGCCTGACTAGGATAAAGCCCCTTAGAAACCAAAAATAGAGACTGCCCTTCCGGGATAGGAAAGTCCTTAACCCAGTAAGGAGCTCTTTTAGCAAAAAGCGGAGAAGCCAAGAATAAGATCACAAAAAACAAACAAAAAAGCCAAGAACGCTTAAACATGGGGACCTCCCGTAAAAAAATCTAAAGCTTCTAACTCGTGAAAAGAATCAATCCAATAATCGGGTTTTAACTCTTTAAAGTCCTCTTTTTTCCCAAAACCATAAGTGACCACGCAGGATTTAAGTCCCGCTGCCTTGGCAAATTGAAGATCGACAATCGAGTCTCCAACCATCAAGCCAGTAAGTCTAGGACCAAAGCGCGTCCAGAGGGGGGCCATTGTCTCAGGATCAGGTTTTTGCACTGGTAAGGTGTCTGCTGCAATTAAAAAATCAAAAAAAGAACTTAGACCAAGCCCATCCAAAATCTTTTGACTAAAAAGCTCGGGTTTATTGGTAATCACTCCCTTAGGATAGTCTTGAAGTTTATGAAGCACCTCCTCAACCCCACTATAAAGTCTGGTTTCGTCTAAGAGATGCTCCTCATAGTACCTCCAAAAACTAGCAAAAACTCTTTCTAAAATCTTAGAGCCAGAAGCTCCCAAGGCATCTTGCACTAATTGCTTAGCCCCCCACCCCACTAAGCCTTCAATCACCTCTTGCTTTAAGGGACGAAAACCCTCTTCCTTTAAAGCCAGGTTTAAAGAAAAGGCAATATCGCGACGAGAATCAATCAAAGTACCGTCTAAGTCAAAACAAAGTATGGGTTTTTTCATAAGAACCCATAAGGCTAGTGCTAGAGTTTTAATAGAAGCAAGGAAAAAGCCTTTATAGAAGCCAATCGATTATTATAAAGATAAAAAAATAAACTTTAGTTTTTTAAAAACACGCTTCA
>JAGRNM010000092.1 GCA_020440745.1 Deltaproteobacteria bacterium | reverse complement strand
TTTCTTAAACAACATCAAGTTAAAGCAATGGTGGTAGCTTGTAATACAGCTAGCGCGGTGGCTTTGGATGCTTTAAAACAACACTATGCTATTCCTGTCTTGGGTGTGATTGAGCCTGGCGCCAGGGCTGCTGCTCAAAGTACTCTTTCTGGTAAAGTGGCCTTGATTGGTACGGAGGCCACGGTCAAATCAAGGGCTTATGAAAAAGCTTTAAAGTCAATAAAAGCTGACCTAGAAATTCAATCTCAAGCTTGTCCTCTTTTTGTGCCTTTGGTGGAAGAAGGTTGGAATGATCATCCTATTACTGAAGAGGTAGCTAGGATTTATCTTAAGGGTTTAAAAAGTCAGGGTGTGGACACCGTGATTTTGGGTTGTACCCATTATCCTTTATTAAAAACCCTCTTAAGTCGAGTTTTGGGGACTTCTATTAAACTAGTCGATTCGGCCCAGGAGAGTGCGATGGCCTTGCAAACTCTTTTAAAAGACAAAGAGCTTTTAAGTTTGAGAAAGACTTTGGGAAGCCAAAGTTTTTATTGCAGTGACGCGCCAGAAAAAATGCAATCTTTGGGTAGCGCTTTTTTGGGGAAAGATTTGGGGAAAGTGGAGCAAGTGATCTTGGATTAGTTTTAAGTCGTTGACCTTGCAAGGTCTTAAGCTTCTTGCCTTGACCTTGATCTTAGCTCTAAGTTTTAGTACATATTGAATATGTCCTCTCTAAACTCTATAAAAAAAGTTAAAGAGCTTCGTAAATAAGTAGAAGAGATTATAAAAAAGTTTCCTCAAGTAGATCCGCGAAATGTTTGGCATACTTTGCAATTATTTAGAAAAATCCCCATGGGAACGTTTGAGAATAGGATTGCTCCGTGGCAAAAAATTTAACTTTCACCGATAAAGAAGCGGCTTTTTTAAAAGACTCTCTAAAGAGCCTCCAGGCTAACAAGATACTTAAAAAAACCAAACCAAAAGAGCCCAAGGATTAGGGAGCTTCATAAGCTCCAATGTCCGGTGTGGAGTCCCGGGTGGTACCTAGCTGGTCGGTAGTGATTTCTGCTAGAGGTGTGGCTTTTCCAATGGCAATGCTTGTGGGGTCTAAAGGTAAAAAAGGCGTGGGACCAGAGGTTTCGTCTAGACTTAAGAGCAGCGGGTCTTGGTCCATCACAGTAGCCCCAACAACTTGGCGAGTTGGGTAATAAAGATTGCCAAAATGTTCGCTTTCCGCCGGGTTAACGAGGATACCATTGCCATGGATATGCTCACTGGGGGCTTGGTTGGGATCGCCTAAAAAAGTAGGCGCATAGTTGTTATAAAAAAGATTATTATGCAGGGGTACTTCGCCGGAACTAATGGAAACCCCACCACCCCAGCTGGCGTGGCTGTTTTCTGCAAAGGTGGAATAACTAATGGGCATCCAGATGCCTAGGCCCGAAATAGCGCCGCCACTGGCTGTGCTTTGGTCGGTGCTTAAGCCTTGATTGCCATAAAAAGTATTGTTGTAGATGGCGCCGGTAAAGGGATAATTGTCAGAGTACCAGTTTTGAAAATAAATTCCGCCTCCACCCCAAAAAGCTTGGTTATTAATAAAAGCAGAGTTGCTGACAATAAAACTATCCGGTCCTTCGTCGGGTACTCCTGTTAGAGTGACACCGGGGACCCGATAAGCATAAATAGCACCACCAGACTCTGGTCCAGTGGCACTTAAGCCTGCTTGGTTTCCTTGAAAAAGGGTGCGGTCCACAATAAAATCCGTGTCTTTTTCCGCTCTAATAAAAAACATAATCCCGCCGCCGGAGTCGTCGGCTATATTGTTGGTAAACTTATTGCCGCAGCTAATAAAATAGTTGTCACCGTTTTTGGGACTGCGTTCGGTTCCGTCTGTATAATAAGCTCCACCAAAACCTTGGTTAGTATTAGCGCTCATATTATCTTTGAGGGCGGTGTTGTCATTAAGGACACTGTTGGTAATTTTAACACTACTGCCTAAGCTGCCAATGCCGCCACCATTGGTAGCCTGATTGCCATCAAAAACTACTTCGTCAAAAATTGCGTCCGTAACATGAAAAAGATAAATGCCACCGCCCGTGCCACTATCTAAAATTTGCGTTCCATCCATACTGTGAGGGCCTGTGGCGCAGTTAAGAAATTGAACTTGCTTAGCTGTAAAGGTACCGCCGGTATTATGACTGAGGATAGTGGCGCAGCCTCCTGCGTATTCAAACCAATTTGCCTGAGTAGCGCCAGCCGCAATGGCGTCAGGGGCTTGGCCGTTTTGTAAGGTCATGCCTTGCAAAGTGAGATTTACTCCTGGGTTTTTGGTCAGAATGCGGGTGTTGTGTCCCCCATCTAAAATGAGACTTCCCTGACCGTCTAAGACTAAGTCTTGGTTGATAACAAGTTGCTCACTAAGGTTAATGGTATCGCAGTCGGCCACCACTATGCCGCCACCGCTGATGGCGTTTCTTAAGTCACTTTCTGTACAGCTAGCTCCACTGAGGCTGACACTAGGACTGCTGGTGTCCACGGCATCGATGCCTGTGCAAAGTACTTCAATATCGGGTGGATCGCCGGCTTGTGGAGAATGATTAGAGTTGGGGCCGGTGGATGAGTTTCCTCCGCAGGCACTTAATATTAAGGTAAGAGTTAAACACAGAGAAAAGCGTTTCATGGGGAAGATCCTTTAAAATAGATAAAATATAATCTAGAGGTCTTTTTTCTTTGCTTATACAGGAAATAGAAAAAAGCTCAAGAGGGGCTTAGGGTTTTTTTATTTTTTATCTAAAATTTGCTTACTTTTTGATCCCGGGCTTAAGTGAGCCAGAAATTAAGAATTTACCTATGATGGACCTGTTATTCTTTGCAGTAAGTCCGTAAAGAGCTTCAATTCTAGTTGACTGGCTGGCTTTGCACCGATAGTGAGGTAGGGACGATATGCAGCCGATTCAAGATCCAGAAAAATTAAAAGAAATCGCCAGACTTTTGCGCATTGATTGTCTTAAGATGCTTCACCAAGCAGGTTGTGGCCATACGGGAGGTCCTTTAGGGATGATGGATCTTATGGTAGCGCTTTATTTTTACGCTATGCGTCATGATCCTAAAAACCCCCATTGGGAGGATAGGGATCGTTTTATCTTAGCCAATGGTCATACTTGTCCGGCTCTTTATGTGGTCTTAGCCTATGCGGGTTACTTTCCTAAGGAAGAACTCCAGCATTTACGTCAATTGGGTTCTCCTTTACAAGGTCATCCTAAGCGTAAGGTGGAGTGGGGTATTGAGATGTCTACCGGCTCTTTAGGTCAGGGCATGAGCATTGGTAATGGTTTAGCCATGGCTGCTCGTTTGGATGCTAGGGATTTTATAACTTATTCCTTTCACTCTGACGGAGAGGCTCAAGAGGGCATGCTCTGGGAGGCGGCGATGACAGCCGGCTATCGTGGTTTAGACAATCGCATTGGTATTTTGGATGATAATGGTATTCAGATTGACGGTTATAATAAAGACATTAAAGATGTTTCTCCTTTAAAGGAAAAATTTGAAGCCTTTGGTTGGCTGACGCGATCGATTGATGGCAATGATATGGAGGCCATCATGGCTGCTTTAGATTGGGCCCGTCTTAGGGAGGGAAAACCTAAAATGATTTTGGCCAAGACAATTTTGGGTAAGGGCGTTTCGATTTTTGAAAACTTGCCCAAATATCATGGCGTGGCTCCTAATGACGAAGAATTAGCAATTGCCTTAAAAGAGTTGGGAGGGCTTTAATTAAAGCCACGTTAAGTTTTTTTTAAAAATTTTATTTTTTTATTTATGTCAGAAAAAATTGCCACAAGAGATGCTTATGGTCGTGCTTTAGTCGAACTGGGAAAAAAGCGCCAAGATGTAGTAGTTTTGGATGCTGACTTGAGTTGTTCAACAAAGACGATTCATTTTGCCAAGGCCTATCCTGAGCGCTTTTTTAATATGGGGGTAGCCGAGCAAGACATGATGGGTACAGCTGCTGGCTTTGCTTTAGCTGGCAAGACCGTCTTTGCCTCTAGCTTTGCTATGTTTGCTACCGGTCGGGCTTTTGAAATCGTCCGTAACTCCATTGCTTATCCTAAGCTTAACGTCAAAATTTGTGCCAGCCACGCAGGGCTTACGGTTGGTGAAGACGGAGCCAGTCATCAAACCGTAGAAGATATTGCCATCATGCGAGCTATTCCCAATATGTCCGTTATCGTACCTGCCGATGGAGTAGAAACAGCAAAGGTCATTGAGAGTATTGCTGATTATCCGGGGCCTGTTTATGTGCGTTTATCTCGGGCGGCTTCACCAATTTTGTTTCCTCAAGACCATTTATTTCAGCTAGGCCGTTCTCAGGTTTTAAGAGAAGGTAAGGCTTTGGCAATAGTTGCTTGTGGTTTAATGCTTTCCTACGCGATGGAGGCGGCTGAACTTTTGAAGCAACAAGGTATAGAAGTCAGCGTACTTAACATGGCTAGTATCAAGCCTTTAGATGAAAAGACTTTAAAAGAAGTCGCCGATTACTGTGGTGGAAAAGTCATGACGGTAGAGGAGCATTCGATTATGGGTGGCTTGGGTTCGGCAGTAGCCGAGGTTTTAGCAGAGTACGGCGCTTATCAAGTGCATCGTGTTGGTGTGCGCGACGAGTTTGGTCAGTCGGGTAAGGCATCGGATCTCTTAGAGCATTATCAATTGACACCTCATCATCTAGTAAAACAAGCCCAGTCTTTAATCTAAGTGAATTTTTAAGATCGATTTTAAACCCATCTTTTTGTTAAAGTAGTTATATCCCCTAAATGAATCGTCTAAAGGAGTCTTTATGAAGAAGCAGTATTCTCGTCTCTTGTTTGTCTTTGTTTTTGTATTGGGCTTTTTTACTTCCTTTTCTCTTCATGCCCTAACAGACAAAAGCTATGAGATGATGAATCTCCTAAGCCGTATTTGGGTTTTAACCGACCAAGAATACGTCAGCGAGGTAGACGAGGAAAAAGCCTTAGAAGCAGCCATTCAGGGGATGCTTAGTTCCTTAGATCCCTATACGGTTTATCTTAATCAAGATGACTATCAAGCGCTTAAAGTCGATACCTATGGTCGTTTTGGTGGGGTAGGTCTAGAAATTACTATTCAAAAAGATATCTTAACAGTCGTGAGTCCCATTGAGGACTCTCCAGCTGCTAAAGCTGGGATTTTACCGGGAGATCGTATTATTAAAATTGACGACAAATCAACTAAGGGAATGCATTTGAGTGATTCGGTTAAACTGATGAGAGGTAAAAAGGGAGAGCCAGTTACTTTAACCTTATGGCGTGATAGCGAGAATAAAAGCCTAGAAGTCAAACTATTAAGGGATATTATCGCTGTAAAAAGTGTTAAATCCGATCTCTTAGACGGTAAGGTTGCTTATCTAAGGCTTACTAATTTTCAAGAAGACTCAGCGGAAGAAATGGTAAAAGCCTATCAAAGTTTGCTAAAACAAGCAGGTACTTTAAAAGGAGTGATTATTGATGTGCGCAATAATCCCGGAGGTCTTTTGGATCAGGCTGTGTCCATCAGTGACTTGTTTTTAAAAAAAGGAGTCATTGTCTCTACCAAAGGTCGTCGTTATCCTAAAGAAGTCAAAGAGGCTACTCCTGAAGGCTTAGATTTTAAGGTTCCTATCGTGATTTTAATTAATCAAGGTTCAGCCAGTGCTTCGGAAATCTTGGCCGCTGCTCTTCATGATAATAAAAGGGCTAAGCTGATTGGTGAGCAAAGTTTTGGCAAAGGTAGTGTGCAAACCGTGATGGATTTGGGCAATAAGCAGGGTCTTAAAATTACCATTGCCAAGTATTATACCCCTAAAGGTAAGTCGATTGCCGGAGAAGGAGTGCCGCCTGATTATGAAGTAGAAAACCCCAAAGAGTATTATAAAGATCCCTTTACTAATACTCAGTTTGATTATCAAAAACAGGCCGCTTTAAGTTTTTTGACAAGTGGTAAGAT
>JAGRNM010000091.1 GCA_020440745.1 Deltaproteobacteria bacterium | reverse complement strand
ATGGGATTGTTCCTATTGAAAACTCCATTGAGGGTGTGGTGACTAATACCTTAGACCTTTTTAGCGAGTTTAGTGTCAAAATATGTGGCGAAGTCCAGTTAAGTATTAGCCATTGTTTATTAAGCAAAGAAAAAAAGCTAGAATCCATTAAACACGTTTACTCCCATCCCCATGCTTTGCCCCAATGCCGTACTTGGTTAGAAAACCATTTGCCTAAGGCAACCTTAACGGGTGTTAATTCCACCAGTAAAGCTGCCCAATTGGCCAGTCAAAAAAAGGGAAGCGCAGCTATTGCCAGCGAACATGCTGCCAGTATCTATGGCCTTCATATTTTAAGACGTCGTATCGAGGACTATAGTAATAATTTTACCCGCTTTGTGATGATTGGAAAAAAAGAAACCCAAGCGACTGGTCAGGACAAGACCTCGATTTTATTTTCTGTCAAAGACCAGCCTGGTATTTTATTTAGAATTTTAAAACCCTTAAGCGAAGCTAAGATTAATTTAACCAAAATCGAATCCAGACCTTTAAAAAAACGCACTTGGGAATATGTTTTTTTTATTGATCTAGATGGTCATATTCAAGAGCCTAAAGTTAAAAAGGCCATTGAAAAAATGGAAAAGTTTTGTCAATACCTTCAATACTTAGGCTCATATCCCAAAGAAGTAGGTCGTCCTCGATAAAAAACTCCAATATTAAGATTAATACTGTGGCACCCATTTTTGAAAAAATTGCAATCTTAGGCTTAGGTCTATTGGGAGGTTCTTTAGCTTTAGATCTACAGCATAAAAAACTAAGTTCCCAAATCTACGGCTATAACCGAAGCCCTAAAAACCGTGGCTTAGCTCTTAAAAGAAAAGCCTGTCACCAGGTCTTTGACTCTGCAAAAGAGGCTGTCAAAGAGGCTGACCTAGTTGTTTTAGCGACGCCCGTCGATAGTATGATTTCTTTGGTTCAAGAGATTGGGCCTTTTTTAAAGCCTAAGACTTTACTCACGGATTTAGGTTCTACTAAAGCGAGTTTGGTTTCCCAGCTACCCAAACTCTTACCTAAAGGGGTTTACTTTTTGGGAGGTCATCCTATGGCTGGTTCCCATCAAAGCGGTATGGCCCAAGCTAGGCTAGATCTTTTTAAAGAAAAATTTTGGTTTTTATGCCCTAACCCACAAGAAGAAAAAAAACCCATCGCCAAAAAATTAAAAAATAATTTTAAAAAATTAATTCAAAAGCTGGGAGCTAAACCTGTTTTTTTAGAGGCTAAAGCTCATGATCGTTTGTTAGCTAATATTAGTCATCTGCCTCAAATGTTAGCCTATGCCTTGATGCACTCTCAATTAAATATAGATCAGGGTTTGGGGCTTGCCTATGCGGGTTCTGGTTTTTTAGACACTAGTCGTTTGGCGGCAAGCTCTCCGGAAATGTGGATTGGCATTGCCAAAGAAAATCAAAAACCCTTATTAAAAGCGCTACAAAATTTTTCTAAATCCCTAAATAAGATTGAAAAAGCTTTAGAGAGAAAAGATTTTAAAAGTTTAACAAAGTACTTTGAAGAAGTCTCTCAGGAAAGACAAAAACTATGAGTGACATTTACATTAAGCCTACCGGATCTTTTCAAGGAGAGATTACGGTACCGGGAGACAAGTCTATTTCTCATCGCGCTATTATGTTTTCGGCCTTGGCTCAAGGAACCAGCCATCTAAAAGGACTTCTCCTAGGGGAAGACGTCTTGTCTACCATTGAGTGTTTTCGCCAATTAGGTGTCTCTATTGAAATAGGCAAAAGCCAAGTGATGGTTCATGGAGTTGGCTTGCAAGGACTCAAAGCCCCTGCCAAGCCTCTCTATTGTGGTAATTCTGGCACTACTTTTCGCTTATTGATGGGTTTATTGGCAGGCCAAGCTTTTACGACTTATTTAACCGGAGATGAGAGTCTTAATCAAAGACCCATGGGAAGAGTCATCGAGCCCTTAAGTCAGATGGGAGCCCAGATTGAAGAAATGAGGGCTTCTCCCAAAGAACGCGTCATCAAAATTATTGGCAAACCCTTAAGAGGAATTGACTATACAATGCCCATCGCTAGTGCCCAGGTAAAGAGTGCTCTATTATTAGCCGGGCTTTGGGCGCAAGGTGAGATCAAGATCAGGGGAGGGGGTTCCAGTCGAGACCATACTGAAGTCATGCTGCAAGGTAAGGGAGTATCCTTAAAAAAAGACCCACAACAGAATTTATTAATTTTTTCTCAAAAACCCTCTTCTCTACCTGCTCAAGACTTAGAAATCCCGGGAGATATAAGCTCGGCTGCCTTTTTTTTGGTGGGAGGTCTTTTAGGGACCCAATCTAAGGTCATGATTAAAAACGTAGGCATTAATCCTACTCGTACAGGCATTTTAGAGGCGCTAGAGGCCATGGGGGCTTTCATCCATCAAAAAGACCTTCGTCAGGTGGGAGGAGAAAAAGTAGCTGACCTAGAAGTAAAAAGCCAAAGCTTAAAAGCTACTTTAATTGAGGGAGATTTAATCCCCCGTCTAGTGGACGAAATTCCCATTTTATCAGTGGCCGCCGCCCAGGCTGAGGGATTGAGTGAAGTCCGCGATGCTGCCGAGCTCCGAGTGAAGGAAAGCGATCGCATTGCAAGCACAGAAGAAGAATTGGGTAAACTACAGGTTTTTGTACAAAGCAAAGAAGATGGATGGAAGATTAAGGGTCCACAGGCCTTTAAAGGGGGTCAAGTACAAAGCCATGGCGACCATCGTTTAGCCATGACCCTGGCCATTGCCGGTAATTTTGCTAGTGCTCCTGTTAAAATCCAAAATATTGACCCCGTAGCCACCTCCTATCCGCAATTTTGGGAGCACTTTAAAAGCTTAGGGGGTCAGTACCAGAAGTAGTAAAAGAGCCTCTATTAAATAGGGGGTCAAAAGCTACTTGATGGATTAATAAAAACTAAAAGATAAATAAAAAAGCCTCCTTGACATCTAAGGCTAAGGAACCCTATAGGACCTCCCACCTTTTTGTAAGGTAAATTCGACCCTTAGGAGGTTTTTTAAAAAAAAATGGATTATCAAACTGAAGATTTTGCAAAACTTTTTGAAGCTAGTGAACAACAAAACCCGCTTCAAGTAAATGAATTAGCCCAAGGCACGGTTGTCAAAATAACCCGTGACTCAGTCATCGTGGATATTGGCTTTAAGTCCGAAGGCGAAATCAACTTAGATGAGTTTCGTGACTTAGACGGAGAAGTCAAAGTCAAAGTAGGCGATCAAGTCCAAGTAGTTTTTGAATCCCCAGAAAACGAACGGGGTAGCGTCGTGCTTAGTAAAGAAAAAGCCGATGCCTTACAAGCTTGGGATCGACTAGCTAAAGTTGAGTCCGAAGATGGTATTATTGAAGGAGTCCCTGTCAATAAAATCAAAGGTGGCATGGTTGTTAATGTAGGAGGAGTTCGTGCCTTCTTACCCGGAAGTCAAATCGATTTAAAACCTATTAAAAGTTTAGACAAACTTATTGGCCAAAAAATGGATTTTAAAATCCTAAAACTTAATAAGGCCAAAGGTAATGTCGTCATTAGCCGCCGGCTTATCTTAGAAAAAGAAAGAGAAGCTCAACGCAGTAAATTACTTTCTAACCTAGCAGAAGGCCAGGTTGTTGAAGGAGAAGTTAAAAATATTACCGACTATGGCGCCTTTGTGGATTTAGGCGGTGTGGATGGTTTGTTGCATATCACGGATATGACTTGGGGCCGTATTAATCATCCTTCAGAAGTACTCAATATAAACCAAACCATTAAAGTAGTGGTTCTAAAATTTGACTCTAAAAGCGGTAAAGTAAGTTTGGGCATGAAGCAACTAATCCCAGATCCTTGGGAGCAAGTACCTGAGAAATTTCCTGTAGGAGACCGTGTCACTGGTAAAGTTGTTAATGTCACTGACTATGGTGCTTTCATCGAATTAGAAGAAGGCGTGGAAGGTTTAGTTCATGTCAGTGAAATGAGTTGGGGTAAAAAATCTAAACATCCTTCTAAAATCGTCAACCTTGGCGATAAGATTGAAGCCGTTGTTTTAGATTTTGACTCCAGTAGTCGTCGTATTTCCTTAGGCATGAAGCAGATTGAACCCAATCCTTGGAGTCTGATTGAAGAAAAGTATCCCAAAGGAAGCGTTATTAAAGGTGTTGTTAAGAATCTAACTGACTTTGGTATCTTTTTAGAAATTGAAGAAGGCATTG
Source organism: Deltaproteobacteria bacterium (assembly GCA_020440745.1). Taxonomy (GTDB): domain Bacteria; phylum UBA10199; class UBA10199; order DSSB01; family DSSB01; genus JAGRNM01. The sequence continues at coordinate 1,788 of JAGRNM010000091.1, read as the reverse complement.
ATGGTTTAGTCCACATCAGCGACTTTAGTTGGAAAAACAAAGTTGAGCACCCCAGTGAGCTTTATAAAAAAGGTGACGAAGTTGAGGCAGTGGTGCTTAATGTGGATCAAGAAAACGAACGTTTTTCTTTAGGGATCAAACAGCTTCCTGGAGATCCTTTTGAAAAAGTTAACTCTCAATTTAGCCCAAGATCCCATGTCAAAGTTAAGGTTGACCATGTAGAAAATGGAACTGCCTTCTTAGACTTAGGAGATGGTCTTGAGGGAATTATTCCTAAAAAAGAACTAGATGGTCTAGTCCCTGAAAAGGGTGAAGAGTTAGAAGTAGAAGTCATCCAGATTGATGATAAAGACAGACGTATTATCTGTAGTTTAAAGAGTTTCCATAAATCTACGGAAAAGGCTGCCTTAAAAGACTTTAGGGCCAAACAGGGTGAAGCTACTGCTACTTTATCCGATTTCTTAAAAAAGGAAACAGAATAGTTAATCGTTCCCTCCCAACTAGTTAGGAGTCCTTCGGTGAAAAGTAAACTCCCTTGGATCTTATTAATTAGCTTCTTATCATTGGGAGGCTTATTTGTTATTTTTGTTTTTATAGGCCTTATTGCTGCCATTGCTAATCCACCTGAGACAGACTACAGCGCTCACGCGGACTTAGCGGTTGTTGAGCTTATCGGTCCTATTCATGAGTCCAAAAGCTTTCTTAAAAAATTAAGAACTATTAGACAAAACCACGACCTTAAGGGTGTTATTGTGCGCATTGATTCTCCGGGAGGAGTGGTGGGGGCTAGTCAGGAAATTCATGAGGGTATTAAAAAACTCTCTCAAGAAAAACTTGTCATTGCCTCTTTGGGTTCAGTCGCGGCCTCTGGAGGTTATTATGCCGCCGTTGCAGCCAATCAAATCGTTGCTAACGCGGGGACCTTGACGGCTTCTATCGGGGTGCGTATGGATTACGCCAATCTTCAAGACTTAATTCATTTTTTAAAAATTGATGCCGAAACCCTGAAGTCAGGAAAATTAAAAGATGTAGGTTCTCCTTTGCGTGAACTCAAACCCGAAGAAAGAGAATTTTTGCAATCCATCTTGCAAAATCTACACGAGCAATTTAAAAAAGATGTAGCTGAAGGTAGAAAAATACCCTTAGAGGAACTTGAAAAAATTGCCGACGGAAGAGTGGTTACTGGAGAACAAGCATTAGAGTATAAACTAGTGGACTCTTTGGGTAACGAAGACCGAGCTATAGAACTAGCTAAAGAACAATTAAAGCTTCCAGAAGATGCCAAAGTTATTTATCCTGATGATCGTCTGGAAAATTTAGAAAAGTTTTTAAGTAGGACTTTTTTAAGAACTTTTCTTGAACTTAAGGCTCAGGCAGGGAGTCAAGCTTATTACTCTTTTTAATTTTTTTAAAAAAAACGGACAGGGGGACACCTATGAATAAAAGTGATCTAGTTGAAACAATCACTGAAGAACTAAAAACTCTTTCCAAAAAAGAAGTAGATTTAATTATCGACACTATTTTTGAACAAATGATGCATAGCCTTAAGGAAGGGGACAGAATCGAGATTAGAGGCTTTGGTTCTTTTGAAATTCGTAGTCGTGATTCTAGAGAAGGTCGCAATCCTAAAACAGGAGAAACAGTATTTGTACGCTCCCGTAAAGTGCCCTTTTTTAAAGCAGGTAAAGAGTTGAAGCATCGCATCAACGAAAGTATTGAAACCTCTGCTTCTGCTTAATTTTGATTTTTACTTTTCAAACCTTAAGCTTTGCTTAAAATATGTCAAAT
>JAGRNM010000090.1 GCA_020440745.1 Deltaproteobacteria bacterium | reverse complement strand
AGATTATAAATATCGACTTCGGATTCATTTTTTTGAGAGGTTTTTCCTGCTTTAACTACAATACGGGTTGCATCAACGCTTTGTACCACACCAGCTCGGCGAGCATTGACAGTAACACCACTATCTTGAGCCACTTTTTTCTCAATACCCGTGCCTACCAAGGGACTTTCGCTACGCAATAAAGGCACAGCTTGACGTTGCATGTTAGAACCCATCAAAGCACGGTTAGCATCGTCATGTTCCAAGAAAGGAATCATAGAAGCTGCCACACTAACTAATTGAGAGGGGCTTACGTCCATCAATCCTACTTCATCTCGAGGCACATTAACAAACTCACCGTCACGCCGACAACTAACTAGACTATTAATAAAAGCTCCTTTTTCATCTAATGGAGCATTGGCCTGAGCAATATTATAGCCTTCTTCATCTAAAGCCGAACAATAGGTTACCTCTTCTTTTACCACGCCCTGCTCAACCTTACGATAAGGCGTTTCTATAAAACCAAATTCATTAACTCTCGCATAACTTGAAAGAGAAGAAATCAAACCAATATTAGGTCCCTCTGGAGTTTCGATAGGACAAATACGACCATAGTGAGTAGCATGAACGTCTCGCACTTCAAAGCCCGCGCGTTCACGAGTTAAACCTCCAGGACCCAAAGCAGAAAGACGACGCTTATGAGTCACCTCACTCAAAGGATTTGTCTGATCCATAAACTGAGACAATTGACTAGAACCAAAAAATTCCTTCACCACTGCAGAAACAGGTTTAGGATTAATAAGATCGTGAGGCATAAGAGTTTCTATTTCTTGCAAACTCATACGCTCTCGAATGGCTCTCTCCATTCTTACCAAACCAATTCGATACTGATTCTCCAACAACTCGCCAACAGCCCTAATACGACGATTGCCTAAATGATCAATATCATCCACTTGGCCTTCACCATCACGCAAACCCAATAAGTATTTAATGGTAGCCAAGATATCTTCTTTACGAAGAGTGGTTTGTTCTAAAGTAGTCTCTAAATGAAATTTGTGATTAATTTTAAGGCGACCTACCTTGGACAAATCATAGCGCTCTTCATTAAAGAAAAGGTTTTCAAAAAAAGTCTGTGCTGCTTCAGGAGTAGCAGGGTCTCCAGGACGAAGACGTTTATAAATGTCTAAAAGAGCTTCTTCTGGAGAAGTAACCGAGTCACTTGCCAAAGTATTACGCAAGTAAGGACCCACATTAAGGTTATCGATAAAAAGCAAGGGCAAGGATTTGACTCCAGCCTTTTTAATAAGATCAAACTTTTCCTGAGTTAAAATCTCATTACACTCTAAAAGCACCTCGCCAGTTTTAGGATCCGTCACGTCATGGGCAGAAGGACGACCTAAAATATCTTCTAGATCCACTGGCAATTGATTGATATTTGCCTTTTCTAGCTTCTGCAAAGCACTCCTACCAAAACGACGTCCTTTTTTAACCAAAATCTCTTTTGTTTTAGGATCTTTAATATCTTGAGCAGCTCTTTGAAATTTTAATAAGTCAGAAGAAGTTTCCTTAAGCAATTCCTTGCCATCTAGATACACTGTTTCTTTTTTATAAAAATAATTAAGAATCTCCTCCGTATCCAAACCTAAGGCCCTAATTAACAAAGTAACAGGCATTTTACGACGACGATCAATACGAACAAATAATATATCCTTAGGATCAAATTCAAAATCAAGCCAAGAACCACGATTAGGAATTACACGAGCACTATAAAGGATTTTACCAGAAGAATGAGTCTTTCCCTTGTCACTTTCAAAGAAAATTCCAGGAGAACGGTGCAACTGACTGACCACAACTCTTTCCGTACCATTAACAATAAAGGTACCCGTGTCGGTCATTAGTGGAATTTCACCAAAGTAAACTTCTTGCTCTTTAACGTCACGAATCGTTTTGTTGCCAGAATCAGCGTTAGTATCCCAAACAATCAAACGCACTGTAACTTTTAAAGGAGCCGAATAAGTCATACCGCGCTCACGACACTCAGCAACTTCGTAAGCCGGCCTTTCAAAGCGATAACTAACAAATTCTAAGCTAGCTGTCTGATTAAAGTCTTTAATAGGAAAGACACTTTTAAACACCCCATGCAAACCTGTTTCACTCCGATCCTCTGGAGTCACGTTGGCCTGCAAAAATTTCTGATAACTTTGTTTTTGCAACTCAATAAGGTTGGGCAGCCCAATGACTTGAGGTAATTTAGAGAAGTCTTTACGGAGTTCTTCGTAAGGAATATAAGTGACGCTCATGCATTCCCCTTGCTTAAAAACTCTTTATAAGAAGAGCACTTTATTTGAATTAATTCTTACAAGGCTTAAAAAGAGTGGAGCCTTTTAAAAAAAGACTCCAAAACTCTATAAGCACAAACTTTAAATATCTAAGCTTGACTTAGATTGAGCAAACAAAGCCATAGCAGCTTATTTAAGCTCTACTTTAGCCCCAGCTTTTTCTAGTTGCTCTTTTACTTTACCAGCCTCTTCTTTACTGACACCTTCTTTGACTGGTTTAGGAGCTCCCTCGACTAGCTCTTTAGCTTCTTTTAAGCCCAAGCCAGTGATAGCACGCACTTCTTTAATAACAGCAATTTTATTATCACCAGCAGAAGCTAGCACAACAGTAAACTCGGTTTGCTCTTCAGCGGCTTCACCACCAGCAGCCGCTCCACCAGCGGCAACAGCAACAGGTGCTGCAGCAGAGACACCAAATTTTTCTTCAAAGGCTTTGACGAGATCTGCTACCTGAAGCAAAGTCATATTTCCGACAGCTTCTAAAATCTCTTCTTGTGTAACGGCCATGGTTTATTCCTTTCCAAGTGAGTGAAAATTAATAAATAATAAAATCAAAATTCGAAACAAATCCGAATTTTAAAAATAAAAACTTACGCTTTTGTATCCCTAACTGCTGCCAATACTGTCACTAATTGTCTAGGAATCGCAGCAATAACGTTAACTAAGTTCTGAGCCGGCGCCTGCATACTACCCAATAACTTAGATAAGAGTTCCTCTCTTCCAGGAAGCTTAGAAAGAGCCTCAACACTCTTAGGCTCCATTAAGTCCCCTGACAAATAACCAATCTTAAGCACAGGCTTTTCATGATCTTTAATAAACTTAACTAAGACCTTAGCAGGACTTACTGGATCTTCTCCAGTAGTTACCACAGCTACCGTACCTGCAAAATAAGACTCTAAAGCTTCTAAACCTGTGTCTTTTAGTACCAACTTAGCCAAGGTGTTTTTAACCACCTTCATTTCGGCCCCAACCTCTTTTAACTGAGCTCTTAATTGGTTAATATTATTAACCTTTAAACCACAATAGTCGGTTAATAGAGTAAGACTCGCTTTTTCAAAACGAGTTCTTAGGTCCGATATAGCCTGTTCTTTTTCTTGTCGATTCACGCTAAAATCCTTTTTAAAAATAAAAAACCAAACTAAAGAAAAGCTACTGTATCCACCTTGACCGCTGGGCCCATCGTAGGCGCTAGACTAATGGATCTTAAGTAAGCTCCTTTACTTGAGGGGGGTTTTGCCTTTTTAACCGCCTCTAAAAATGCCATAAAATTTTCTTTGATTTTCTCTGGACCAAAGGACAATTTACCTACTGCAGCATGTAAAATACCTGCCTTATCATTACGAAACTCTACCCGACCAGCTTTAAGTTCCTTAATTACTTTAGCCACTTCAAAACTAACTGTCCCTACTTTGGGATTAGGCATCATTCCCCTAGGACCTAAGATTTTACCCAACTTAGAAACCACGGCCATCATATCAGGGGTAGAAACCACTTTATCAAAGTCCAACCAACCGCCCTGAACCTTTTCTACCAAGTCTTCCCCACCTACATAGTCAGCCCCTGCCTCCTTAGCCTCAGTCTCTTTTTCTCCTTTAGCAAAAACCAAAATCCTAAGCTTTTTACCAGTACCATGGGGCAAGGCAACGGCACCGCGCACCATTTGATCTGATTGCTTGGCATCAATGCCCAAACCAATAGCCACGTCCACCGACTCATCAAAGTTAGCGGTTTTTAACTCAGTTAAAAGCTTGGTAGCTTCATCCAAGCTATATTTTTTGATTTGCTCTACTTTATTAGAGACTTCTTGATACTTTTTTCCAGCCATGATCAAAAACCTCTTTATTTAATTTCAATTCCCATGCTTCTGGCAGTACCTGCTACCGTATTAAAAGCAGCCGCCAAGTCTAAGGCGTTCAAATCCGGCATCTTTAGCTTAGCGATTTCCTCCACCTGAGCCTTAGTAACCGTTCCTACCTTATTCTTATTAGGAGTACCACTACCCTTATTAATTTTAGCTGCTTTTTTAAGCAAAATAGCCGCAGGAGGAGTCTTAGTAATAAAGGTAAAAGAACGATCCTGATAAACCGTAATGACTACCGGAATAATTAAACCAGCATCTTTTTGAGTCCTAGCATTAAAGGCCTTACAAAACTCCATAATATTAACACCATGCTGGCCCAAAGCAGGACCTACAGGAGGAGAAGGATTTGCCTGACCAGCAGGACACTGAAGTTTAATTAACGCTTGTACTTTTTTAGCCATAAATTTTCCTACAAAAACTGATCCTTAGCTAAAGCTAGGATTAAAATTTTAAAAATCACAGACTCAAGCTTATCAAAATCAAAGTTTAGGTTTTTTGAACCTGAGTAAAATCCAATTCTAAAGGTGTTGAGCGACCAAAAATACTTACCAAGACCTTTAACTTAGACTTTTCTTGGTTAACCTCCTCAACCACGCCTGTAAAACCTCCAAAGGGCCCTTCAGAAACTTTAATGGTTTCTCCCTTGCTAAAATCACCTACCTGCTTAGGCTCCGCAGCGCCTTCATGCACTTGCTTAAAAATACGCTCAATTTCTTTCTCTGAGACAGGAGATGGTTTTTTACTATTACCAACAAAGCCTGTAATTTTTGGAGTATCTTTAATTAAATGCCAAGTAGCATCGCTTAACTCCATTTTCACCAAAATATAACCGGGAAAAAACTGCCTACTGCTGGTTTTTTTCTCTCCCCCCTTTTTAACCTCCACAATTTTTTCTGCAGGAACCAAGACCTCCGAAACAGAGTCCGCCATTCCCAAACTCTCAGAGCGTTCCAGCAAAGCCTGTTTAGCTTTTTCTTCAAAACCAGAATAGGTATGAACTACATACCATTTATGGGCCATGTCAAAACTCCCAAAAAAAATTAAAATCACTAAGCAAGACTTTTAAGTCTATCATTTACTTAATCCCAAACTATAACCAGTTTGCTTGCAAAAACTTTTCCATCAAAGTCCCCCACAAACCATCAAAAACAAATATAACTAAAGCAGCAATAGCAATTAAAACTAAAATAACACCCGAGGACTTAACCGTATCGCCTCGCTCAGGCCAAATCACTCTAGAAAGCTCTAAAGCTACTTCATCTAAAAAAACCATGGACTTTTCTGAACGACGCACCAAAAACCAAAGACCAAAGCTAATCGCAAAACCAGCCCAAAAAGTAGGGTTTTGCCAAAAATTAGTAGCAACAGAAAAATTAAATAAAGACCAAAACTTATCAAAGAGCTTAAAAAGCATTACAAATAATCCCACTGCCGTTGCCGCTAGGACTATTTCTACTATTCTTCGATAGCTTCCGTTCATTAAAAATCCTTAAACACTTTCTAGGAGAGCAGGAGAGACAGGAATCGAACCTGCAACCCCCGGTTTTGGAGACCGGTGCTCTACCAATTGAGCTACTCTCCTAAAATTCTATTCCTAACCATACTCTTGCTCAACTGCTAGAGCCTACTCAATAATTTCGGTACAGACGCCAGCACCTACTGTACGACCACCTTCTCGGATCGCAAAGCGCATCTCTTTCTCCATCGCCACAGGCGTAATCAACTCTACTTCTATCGTCACATTGTCGCCTGGCATTACCATCTCTACTCCCTCAGGTAATTTCACCGATCCAGTCACGTCTGTCGTCCTTAAGTAAAACTGAGGTCGATAGTTATTAAAAA
>JAGRNM010000008.1 GCA_020440745.1 Deltaproteobacteria bacterium | reverse complement strand
ATGAGTAGGTCGGCGGTTCGATCCCGCTTCTCGGCTTTTGATTATTTAAGGAGTTTTAAAGCTTCTTTTTTATTTAAGGTCCTTGATTAATCATGGTTTTTAACCTTTATTTTTTTCTTTTTTATTTTTGTTCTAATATTTCTTTTTAGTATTTCTAGAGTTTACAAAATCCTTTAAGCTATTATTGTAAATAAAAATAGGAGTCGATTATTAAGGGAAGAAGTGTGCGGTCTAACAGAGAAGGCTTTAGGGGTAAAGCCTGATTGTTTGAAAAATTCTGATATTTTAAAAGATGAGGTTCTATAAGGACTTGTTTGTGGCTTTTTTAGTCAGCAGGAATAAAAGCGGTTTTTTGGGTAGGGGTACTTAGGTTTTTTTATAGGAGCCGCTTGGCCATGTTAGTCAGAGGAGTAAAAATTGGTCGTTTTATAAAGAATAGGGGTGGTTTTAGTCTTTTAGAAACCACGCTTGGTCTTGTCATGATGGGTATGTTGGGCATGATGCTAGCTCTATTTTTTAGGATGGGAATAGAGAGTTTTGGCCTAACTACTGCCCGTGCTGAGTCTTTTAATACAGCCCAGATAGCTATGCACCGTATCACTCAAGAGTTAATGCAGATTAATAACGGTGAGCTTCTTACTATTTCTCCTACACAGATTGATTTTGTTGATCAAAATTCTCTTGCTACCAATTTTAGAAGACAAGATGCGGGAGATTTATTTCAAGTTTATCGAGGTTCTAGCTTATTAGCTAATGATTTAAGTGAGTTTAGTTTTCAATACTTTGATGCCAGTGGAGCAGAAATTACAGAGTTTAGTGATCCTAGTATTGTACGTCGAGTATTAATTAATTTTAAAGTGGTTAGTGATAATGATCATGGGTCAATTGAACTAAGTCGTAGTGTTTACTTTAGAGATTATTATTATACTAATTATCAGTGAGAAAGGACTGATAAGCAAATGAGGAGATTCTTAAAAAAACAAGCCGGCATAACAATGATTGAGCTGATTTTGAGTATGAGTTTGATGGGCTTGGTAAGTGTGGTGGCCATGAACCAATGGAACTTCCAAAGACCTGCAGTTTATACCTCTACTTTAAAGGTAGCTCAGGATATTCGTTATGCAAGGCATAGAGCTGTATTAACAGGTCAGGCTCACGGTTTTAGAAATATATCTTCCACTACTTATGAGGTTTATGAAGTGTCTAGTGGAGAGGCTGTGCGTAATCCTTCTACTGGTCAGAGTATGGTGATCGATTTGGCAGAGCAATTTGGTCAGTCCACTTTTCAGGGAAATTATCAAGTTGAATTTGACAATATAGGTAGTCCTACTTTGGGCAGTGGTGCCACTATAAGTTTAGCTAGTGGTGATGAGATGCTTAGCCTTAGTATTGAACCAGATACGGGCGTAGTGAATTTAGATTTTTAGAACGCTAAGGACAGTGAGGAGTAATTTGAAGGGATGGATGCCCATGAAAAGTTTATTTAAAAAACTATACAAAAATCAAAAAGGTTTTGCCGGAGTAGCTTCGGCAATTGGAGTAGTTCTTTTAGGCTTTTTTGCTTTTGGGTCAATGGGTGTGGTTAGTAATACCAGGCAAGAAGAAGTAGATAGCCTCAATATGCAAAGAGCTGAATTTAGCGCGGCTGCAGGCATGGAATGGGCTATGGCACGAATTAATAGTGGCTTAAGTCCCAATACCTCAGGAGATATCATGTTAGATCATGGATCTTTTTCGGTTACTACTAATGACCCTGAAGTTGTAGTGGTTGGAAGATCTGGTGAGGCACAAGTAACAAGACGTTTTGATACCATTTTTGCTGGTGATTGCCTAGCTCTTGAATGCACTGATTTTTCCATAGGGGGAGCCGCAGATCCAGAAGGTAAAAAAATTATGGGATTATCTTTAGGAAATACTTGTGCCTTAAGTCCGGTGATTACTCATTTAGAATTCAATTCTGATCCTGTTTTTGCAAATAAGGTTAAAAAAATTAAGGCAGATGGAGAGATTGTTTGGGAAGATGACGTGGGAATCTGTAAGGGAGAAGAAATAGATATTGATGATATTTATCTTAATGCAACAAATAATACTGTTTTTCTAGACGAGGTAGAATTTAGTAATTCTATAGTTAGAGGTAGTACTTGGTATGTAACCGCGACTTTGGCTGATGGAAGTCAAGTGGTGGTTAGTTGTGAAGATACAGAGGAGGAGAGTAGTGGAGAAGTTGTTGCAGACGAAACTCCCGGCTATGAAGTCTCAGGTGGAGAGATTTCTGTAGATCCTTATACAGAAGTTGAATTTCAAGTGCTTTGTTCGGAAATTACTTATGGATCAGGCGGTCCAGAGATAGATGTTAAGATGAATGTGGGTAAAGATGGTATTTATACTCCCCCTTGGCTTTTTGGAAATCAAGACGTGGATGGTGGAGAGATCTATGTTCAGAGTGGTACTAATACTGATCCTGCTACCTATAAAGTCAAAGCTAAGGCTAGCTATTATAACATATGGAGCTTTACTACTCAGTCAACTAATACTTTACAGGTTAAGACACTAGTTAATGGAGATGAACCTCCTCCTTTAGCCGGCTATGGAGGTCAACAGCCAGTGAGTGATTGCATTGCTCCTTATCTTGATGATCAAACTGGAGCCGTCAGTCTTTTGCCTTCTCAAATTATTATGCTGTTTGAATTGGGAGTAAACTTGTCGACTAACCCAGGTAGTTTAGCTGCTGATTTCCAAGACTTAGTGGTGTTGGTAACGGTAAATACGGATTGATAGTTTTCAAAAATAAGCTCTTATTTATTTTTTTGACCTTGTCAGATGGAATAAATCCTTTAGCATAGTAAATTGGAGGCAAAGGAAATCTAAAAAGGTGTGGTTGAATGAGTGTAATGGTTAGAAAAGTAAAGGGCACTAAAGGTTTTACCTTAATCGAGGGTTTATTTGCCGTATTAATTTTAAGTTTTGGTTTGATTGGTTTGGTTAGTATTTTTACTGAGATGAATCGAAACTCAGTAAATACAGCACTAACCTTATCGGCAAGCCATTTAGTCAGTCAAACTTTAGAGGATTATTTAGCCGTTAAAGCTCAGCAGGGCTATGGTGCTATTAGTGTGGGGCAATCTAGTAATGACATCGTTCTTAATAATCAAACTTATACCATTGAGACTGATGTTTACTATGTAGAATCTGGTGACCTTAGTACGCCTTCGGTCTCAGATACAGGGTACAAAATGGTTGAAGTAAGCGCCAATTGGAACGTGGGAGGACCACAGCAGGTTAGTCAGAGTACTATTTTTACTAATTATTGATTGATTTACTTAAATCAGAAATTTATTTTGGGTGCGCTTGCTAAGGGTAAAAGGCAAAATTTTGCCAAAGTGATTTGTTATAAGGACTTCTGGTAATGAAAAACGCTAGGTTCAAGGACATCCGGGGTTTTAGTCTATTAGAGACCGTTATGGCTTTGGTGCTGCTTGGCATCGTAGGTTTAAGTACAGCGATGATGCTTCGTTTAGGTGCTGATAGTTTTTCTATGGTCTCTTCTCGCACGGAAGCTCTTAATAAAGCCCAATTAACTCTACATCGTATGAGTCAAGAGTTGTTAGCCCTTAATGTGGGTGATCTTCAAAACATTGCCGAGAACCGAATAGATTTTGTTGATGGTGATGGAATTGAGTCTAATTTTAGAAGCGTGGCTAGTCCTGAGGGTCACTTGCAGATTTATCGATCCGCTGATCTCTTGGCAGATTCTTTAAATAAATTTCGTATTGCTTATTTTGGTGCCGATGGAACTGAGATTAGTGAGCCAAGTGAAGTCAATGATGTAAGAAGAATTTTAATAGAGATGTCTATTGCAGCAGGAGAGGATTATGGCACAGTAGAGATTAATCGCTCTGTTTATATACGGTCTTATTATTATAGTAATTATAATTAGAGGAAAAATGTTGAGAGTTTATTTAAAAAATCAGCGTGGTTTTACGATGATAGAATTAGTGATGCTTATTTTTCTTTTATCATTAAGCGTTGCGATTGCAGCCCCCTCTTTAGATATTAATGGAGGCCAAGTGAATATGGCTGTGATTAAAGTTGCTCAAGAACTTAACTACGCTCAAAATCGCGCTATTGTAACAGGAATTCCCCATGGGTTTAGGACAACTTCTTCTCATGGATATGAGATCTATGAGGGGACAACGGGCAATGCTATTTGGAATCCATCCACTGGCCAGCCTTTTAATGTGGATTTAAATGATTATTTTAATTCGGTAAACTTTCAGGGAGATTATTCAGTTGAATTTGATGCGCTTGGGAGACCTGATGCCGCCGGGGATCTTACATTTGTGCTCTCTAATGGGGAAGAGACAAATACTTTTACAGTTGAATACAATACGGGAAGAGTGGCTTTGCCATTTTAAGTATAAGGAGAAAGGTCATGGAAAGGGTAAGGATCTATAAAAATCAGCAAGGTATTGCTGCGCTAATGGCAGTCTTGAGTTTAACCTTCTTAGGTTTGGTCGCTATAAGCGCTACTGGTTTAAGAACCACTTCTAGCAAGGGAATGGTGGATTCCAATAGTAGAATGGAAGCTGAGTATTACGCCTTAGCTGGTCAAGAATACGCTGTTGCTCAAATCTTACAAGGCTATGATCCTACGGTTACTGATCATTCAGTAGGTAAAGGATCTTTTAGTGTGTCTACTAGTGGTAATCAAGTAACAGTAACTTCCCAATATGATATTGCTACGGTGACTAGAAACTTTGAAATGGACATGGTTAATGCCTGTATTAAGCCTTATGTTAATCCTTCTCTCCAGGCTTGGGATAATTCACTTTACGGTATTAATCTTTATCGTATTTGTCCTGTGCCTCCCACCATTACCGAAATGGCTGTAGAGGTAATCCCTTATGAAGGAGAAAGAGTCTCTGGGATTACAATGGGTGGTATAGAAGTTTTTAATGAAGAAGATGGTAAAAAGGCTAATGGAGTTAGTTTTGATATTGATGACTTCACTTTGCCTGCGGATCCCGTCAAAAACCTTACGATTAATCGTATTGATTTTCATTCTAAGCTTAGCTTGGAAAAAAGTTATACAATTACTTTTAGATTTTCTGATGGTACTCAAAGAAGGGTGTCCTTTGATGATAGTCATGAGGCAAGTCCAGGGCAAAACCCTGATGCTACTCCTGGTTATTATGTAGATGACGGGGAGATTTATGTAGAGCCTGGTTTTAATATTCAGTTTGATGTCTTATGCGCGGATATGACTTATCCTTTGGATGGAAATTCTGTGGATTTACACGCTCGTTTGTCCAGAAATACTAATCTAGATTCTGCTTATCTGTTTGGTAGCGTTCCCTTAGTTGGAGGAGAAAGTTATGCAGAAGCTACTCCTAAGGATAATTCGGTTGTATATCGTGTCGATGCTTATGCTCAATACGGAAACTTATGGGATTTTGAAGCAAAGTCTAATGAACTTGATCAAGTAAAGACTTTGTTGGCTGGTTCTAATGTTCCTTCTACTTTAGAAGGTTTTGGTGGGAGCGAGCCTGTTAAGAATTGTTTGGCTCCTTATTTGAATGAGGACTCTGGCAAAGTCAATCTCAACTATTGGGAGAGCCTAATGTTGTTTGAGCTAGGGACAGATCTTTCTGCTAATCCAAAAGAAGTCGGAGACTTTCAAGAGTTAGTACTCTTGGTAAGTGTTTGGCATGATTCTTGGCTTTAGGATCTTGAGCTTTTAACAAAAAATAATAGGATAAATGGTCCTAGATAAGTGCTTAAGAGTATTTTCCTTTATTTTTTGTATCCGTATTTTGTCTTTTGGCAAGATATTAAAGATTAATTTTGGGGTCTTATTAGAGAGTGATTGGTGAAGGGTGGCTTTGTTCACTAAAGGTAGTTTTGTATAAAGGACCCTTTTAATGAAAAAAATTAATCAAGTATATAAAAATCAATCAGGTTTTGCTGTTATTGCCGCTGCTTTGTCTTTGGCCCTTTTAGGCTTAATGGTGCTTGGTTCTACGACTTTAGTCTCTACCTCTAATAAATCAAAAGCAGATACTGATAGCCGTGCTAAGGTAGAAGCCTATCTTTTGGCTGGGCAAGAATATGCGATTAGAGAAATTAATCAAGGACGAGATCCTACTGTAACTAATCAAGCAATTGGAGGGGGATCTTTTAGTGTGTCTGTCAGCTATCCTACTATTACAGTCAGTGCTTCTTATGACATTGCTACGGCTACTCGTAGTTTTGATACTAACTTTGCTGCTGATTGCGTTAGTTTTACCTGCAATCCTTTAAGCTCCTCTGGTAAAAGGCTTTATGGATTAGAGCTTAATAAATCTTGTTTGGATACCCCGACGCTTACGCATTTTCAGGTAGACGCTATGCCTTATAGCGGTGAAGCAGTGACTGAGATTATGATAGAGGGGCAAAAAGTTTGGGAAGACTGGGCCGGTGTTGCTGCTGGTACTATGTTAGACATTGACGATATCAGTCTACCTCCCAATCCAGCAACCACAGCCAATGTGGATTATATCCAATTTTATTCTCCCTTAGAACTAGGACAAATTTACATCTTTTATGCGTGGTTTGCCGATAGTAGCTTTACTATGTTTACTTGTGTGGATAGCCAAAGCCCGGGCCCTGGAGAAAGTGGAGATCCAACAGAAGGTTTTAATGTTAATAATGGTAAGATTGAACTAGATCCAGGTTATCAAATTACTTTTGAAGTTTTATGTGCTGATATGGCTTATCCTGGAGATGGCGGAGACATGGAGCTTAGGTCTCGTTTGATTAGAAATGAAGTCCCTGATGCCGATTGGCTCTTTGGATCAGGTCCCTTAATGGGAGGAGAATCTCAAACCGAATCTAATACAAGTACAGGTATTATGATCTATGCTTTAGAAGGCAATTCTAAATATCAAAAAGTTTGGGACTTTAGTGCTCTTTCTACTAATCAAACTCAAATAAGAACTTTGGTGGATGGTAATTTTCCTACTCCTTATTTAGAAGGATTTGGAGGTAGCCAGGCGATTGAGGACTGTCTTAGTCCTTACATTGATCGTAGTGCTCAAGAAGTAGACTTAGCACCCAACGAGATTCTTATAATGCATGAGCTTGGAGTGGATTACTCTAAGACTTCCGAAGAAGGAAACTTTCAGGACTTAATATTAAAGGCGACGGTTAATCCTATTAAAGGAGGTCTAGGCTCTTTTTCTTCCTAGCATTTCGTCCCATTCTTGCGCCATGGGAGAATAGAGTCTGCCTAGCTTAGCATCGATTTTTCCTTCTTTTAACATTTTAAATAAACATTGATTCATTGTTTGCATGCCGGTTTCTTCCTGTCCTGTTTGCATTTGGGAATAAATTTGGTGATTTTTCCCCTCACGAATTAAATTGCGAATAGCGTAGTTAGGAAAAAGCATTTCTAAAGCTAGTTCTCGACTACCGTCTTTCATAGGAATTAATTGCTGACTTAAGACAGCCTCCAAAATAAAAGAAAGTTGGGAGCGTACTTGAGGCTGTTGAGAAGCTGGAAAAACGTCAATAATACGATCTACTGTTTGGACTGAAGTATTGGTATGAAGAGTAGCAAAGACTAAGTGGCCAGTTTCAGCCGTGGTAATAGCCGCCTGAATAGTTTCTAAGTCCCGCATTTCACCAATTAAGACAACATCTGGATCTTGACGTAAGATATACTTAAGAGCTGTTTTAAAATCAGAAGTATGAGTGCCTACCTCTCTTTGGTGTACCATGGATTGTTTATGGTTAAACACAAACTCAATAGGATCCTCAATAGTCATAATATGATCAGGTCGGGATTGATTAATTAATTCGATCAAAGAAGCAATAGTGCTTGATTTACCCGATCCGGTAGCTCCTGTGACTAAAATTAATCCCTGTTTTTTTTCGGTTAATTCAGTAATCTTTGGAGGTAATTTTAAGGCCTCTGGGGTTGGTACTTGCCAAGGTAAGATACGAAAAGCCCCTGCAGTAGAGCTTTTTTCTAAATAGACGTTTACCCTAAAACGAGCCACTCCTTCTACGCCAAAGCTAAAATCCGCTTCTCCTGTTTCTTCAAAGTGTTGATGGGTTTTGCTTTCCATTTTTTCTAGACACATATTTTTGGCTTCTTCAGCATCTAGGAGTTTTTCTCCTACGCTTAGTAATTTGCCTCCAATACGCATGCGGGGAGGGGATCCTGCCGATAAGTGAAGATCACTACCACCTTTTTCTTTAAGATCCTTTAATAATTCAAACAACTTATAAGAAGCCATGACTCCTCCTGAGATTTGACGTTTTTTTAAGACCCTAAGCCCTGATTATAAAGGATAATGAGCTTTTATTTTAAAAGAAAAATGCATCATAAAAAAAATAAAAAAGCTTTAGAAAGGTTTGCCAGCTGATAAAAAGTTAGTTACAATTTTAGATGGTAAAGTTTCAGGTAAGGGCAGGGGTTAATTTGGCTTTTAATTTAGCCAAAACGAGGGAGTCGCGGACAAGTGAAAGCTATTGAAAACACTTCGGTTATAACCGAGGAATCTCCTATTATGGGTATGGGGAGGACTTCGGATCATAACACCAATGGTAGATTGCGCTTAGTAGAAGGTGATTCTTTTGAATTTAGCTACGAGGGCAGGGTCTACCCTAGGGATCCCCGAGCCTTACGCTATGTTCCTTATAATATTGCCAAACAATATAAAGTCTTTCCTTTAGGGGAGCACGATGGAGAGTTTTGCACTTTAATATCTGATTTAAAAGATTCTGATAAGCTCCGTGCTCTTTTAAGCTGTGAGGGAATGCCGATTCGTTTTTTACCTTGTGCTCGAGAAGAAATCGAAAAAGCTTTGCAGAATTATTACGGGGTTAAAAAAATTAGTCCTGTAAGAGAAGTGCAAATATTAAATGAAGCTGTTCAGAAACAAGCTAAGTCCGCTAAAAGGGCTAGTGAAGGACTTTCTTCACTTAATGCAGTGGATGCAGTCAATGCCATCGTGGCTAACGCTTTTTATGAAAAAGCAAGTGACGTACATATAGAGCCCTTTGAGGAGCAGGTTAGAGTACGTTTTCGTATTGACGGTTTGCTGGAAGAAAAATTTCTTCTGCCAAAGTCTATCTTAGAACCCTTAGTGAGTCGGGTAAAAATTCTTTCTGGGATGAACATCGCAGAAAAGCGTTCCCCCCAAGATGGTCGTTTTAGTGTTTCTATTAAAAACCAGCCTTTGGATTGTCGTACTTCCAGTTATCCTACAGTTCATGGTGAAAAAATTGTTCTACGACTTTTAGTAAAAAAGTCCTTAGTCCGCTTGGAACAGTTGGGGATGAATGAATCCCATCGAAAACTCTTTAGGCAAGGTTTGTTAAAACCCCATGGTCTTATTTTGGTTACTGGCCCGACGGGTTCGGGAAAATCAACTTCTCTTTATTCTGGTTTGCAACTCTTGAACTCCATTGATCGCAACATTGTGAGTATTGAAGATCCGGTAGAAAACCGTCTTCAAGGAGTGAATCAAGCTCAGCTTAACAATAAGGCTAAGATGACTTTTGCTTCTGCTCTAAAAAGTATGATGCGACAAGATCCCGATGTCATCATGGTAGGTGAGATTCGTGATAAAGAAACTGCTGAGATGTGTATTAGGGCTGCTTTGACAGGCCACTTAGTACTTTCTACTTTGCATACTAACACCGCTTTAGGTGCTGTGAGTCGTTTAGCTAATATTGGTATTCCACCTTTTCTAATCTCTTCTTCTTTAGTGTCTGTTTTGGGGCAACGTTTGGTTAGAAGAATTTGTGAATCTTGTAAGGAGATCCAACAAGGAGAAGATGTCGAAGATCCAAGGATCATTGGTCTTGAGCAAGGAACCCCTATTTATAGGGGAAAAGGTTGTGATCGTTGTCGGGGGACAGGCTTTGAAGGGCGTTTGGGTCTCTTTGACTTGGTCTATTTTAGCCCCAACTTAAAACAAAAAATAGAAGAGAATGCAAAAGCAGAAACCTTGGCTGAAGAAGCCCTTAAAGAAGGGTGGAAGCCAATGATTGAAGACGGAAAAGAAAAAGTAAAACAAGGATTAACCACAGTAACCGAGGTTTTTAGAGTCACCTCAGAGGATTAATTTTTTTTATTAAAATGGGCTTTGAATAATCAAAGTCTAAATTTTGGTATTAATGATGATGAGTCAAGCCGAACAATTAGGTAGTAAAGACATCTCTAAGTCTTTTGAATTGGGTGTTGAAAGACTAAAAATAAAGATGGGTCTTAATCCAGTTAGCTTAGAGGAATTAATTGTTTTTACCCGTCAATTTCATACCCTTTTTAAGGCAGGCTTAAGTGCGGATGCTTTGTTTCAAACTTTGGCTAAGCAAAGTCAAAATATGAGCATGCAGATTTCTCTAAAACAAATCCAAAATGATATCCATGCAGGAAGTAGCATGGCGCAAGCTTTTGCCAAGCAATCTCATATTTTTGATAAGCTTTATGTCAGCATGCTCTACGCAGGAGAAGAAGCAGGTATCTTAGAGGATGTCTTGCAGGAGCTTTCTCACGTTTTAGACAAAGAAAACGAAATCAAAAAAGAAATATCAAGCGCTACTCTTTATCCAAAAATCGTCGTGGTGGCTATGATCTTGGCTTTAGTAGCTATGTTGACTTTTATTATTCCGGAGTTTGCCAAATTTTATGCTCGTTATGACGCTCCTTTGCCTTTGCCTACTAGGATAGTCCTAGGTTCTAGTGAGTTTATGATGAGCTATTGGTATATTGTTTTAAGTATTGTGGTTGGCGCTACCTTTATATTTAAAAAGTTTTATGCCACGCCAGCAGGCAAGCTTAAAGTAGATGGTTTAAAATTAAAAGCGCCTATCTTTGGTAATTTAATTAAAAAAATCGAAATGGCACGTTTTGGTCACCTTTTTAGCGCTTTGTATAAAAGCGGCTTACCTATTGTGCGTATTTTAGAAATCTTAAATGGCGTTATGGGTAATCAAGTCTATTCCAAAGAAATGAGACGGCTGCGTGCTGGTGTCATGCAGGGAAAATCCTTAGGAGAGCTCTTAAGGCGCTCTAAGCATTTTCCTCCATTAACGATTGAGACCACTTGTATTGGAGAAAAGGCCGGTAATTTGGATGAGATGCTTCTCAGCCAGGCTAAGCATTTTGACTTAGAAGTCAAACATTTAAACAAAAATCTCACCACTATGTTGGAGCCGATTCTATTAGGAGGTGTATTTGGCATGGTTACTGTCATGGTGCTGGCCATTTTTATGCCTATGTGGAGCCTGTCTAACGTAGTGATGCATAAATAAATTTAATCCCAATTCATAGGAGGGAATATGAAACAACATATCTTAAAACAGGATAAGGGATTTACTCTTATCGAATTAATTCTAGTCATCGTTGTCTTGGGTATCTTAGCTGTGACGGCTTTGCCTCAGTTTAGTGACTTAAGTCAAGACGCTGCCATTTCGGTTAGAGATGGGCAGGTAGGTGCCATCAACGCTGGTGCTGGAATATTGTATGGCGATAACTTGATTAACGGCGTGGTTCCAGCAGAGCCTCAAGCCTTGGATGCCGTTGATGCTAGTGGTGGTGCGGTTACCTGTGATGGAACCAACCCTTGCTTTGGTGCTGTCCTCACTGTTGGTATTGAAGACGGTCTGTGGACTAAAAACTCAGACACCGCTTATGACTGGACGGATCCTGTAGATGCAACCGTGACTAGTTATACTTATACGCCGGCTACAATTACATTTACAGCCGACTAATTTGAGTTTTGTGCTAATGGGTTAGTCTAATGATTGGGAAGCGAGAGTCTGGTTTTTTTAAAAAAACCAGACTTAAGCTTTTCCCTTACTTTCTAGGGTTAAGATGGATTTATTTAAAGGTTCTCAAGGTATCGTGGGTCTTGGTCTTTCTTTAGAGGGACAGGTTCTTCGTTTAGCCAAAATGGTTCAAGAAGAAGAATCTTACCGCATCTTGCAGTTAGAAGAAGCTAAGGAAGAGAAATGGACTTCTTCAAAACTTCAAAAATATTTTAAACAGTGGAAAATTCCTCTTAATAGTCCTTTGGCTTTTTCTTTAGAAGAGGGTCCGGTTCATATTTTTAGGGCAGATTTAAAAAGCCAAGACCTACAAGAAAAGAGAGAAGTGACCCAAAGTGCTGTCAAAAACGGTATCGAAGGTGATTTGTCCGAATGGGATTGGCGTATTTTAGATCTACCTAGAGAAGAAGACGAAGAAGAGTCTTCTTGTCTAATTTATGCCATGCCTAAAGAGGTTCTTTGTAAGTCTAAAAATCAAGTTAAAGATTTTAAAATTAAGGCTAAGATCGCTGAGCCCTTAGCCTTGTCCTTATCGGCTTGGAGTTTACTCTGGTCAGGGGAAGCCTATCCTTTTCATGTTATTTTATATCTAAGCGATACCCAAGGCATTTGGATTGGTATTGAAGACGAATACGTTATTTTTTGTAAAAGTTTTTTAAGAAAAGACCTTAGAGAAGATAGTGAAGCTGCTTTAATGGAAGCTTTTTCAGACATTAAAGAAAAGTTTTTACAAGATTATGACGCAGACTCTTTAGAGCATGCAAAATTTGCAGGAATCTGGACTGGAGAGGAAAAAGAAGCTTTTTGCTCCCAGATGGGAATGATGGTGCGTGATTTATCAGACGGAAAAAGTCCTTGGGTTTTATTAGAATCTGATTTGCAGGACAAAAATATTGCTAATTTTTCGGTAGCTTTAGGTTTAGCCTCTTATCCTTGGAGGGACCAGTGAAACGTATTAATTTTTTTGGTAAGAGAGAAAGAGGTTTTAACTATGGTCATATGTTAATGCTAGTTGGAGGGATTTTGTTTTTTTTGATTAGTTTTACAGCTTTTCAAAAATATTCTTTAAACCAAGATCAAAAAGCTCTGACTAAAAGCGAAAATCAACTAAAACACTTCAAAAAACAACTAGGTTCTGACTCCTCTGGAGTTAAAGCAGAGTCCATTTTAAAAGTTTCTGGCGAGTTATTTCGTCAACCCAATTGGCCTGGGGTATTAAGTTCTATAAGTCATTCTTTAGAAGGAGGAGTTTGGTTAGAAAGTCTAAAGGCCGAAAACCAAGAAGATAAAAAAGAAATCTACCTGCAAGGGGTTGCTTACCAAACAAGATTAGTCCCTGAAGTTTTAAAAAGGTTAAGATTACAGTCTAATTTGCATGAGGTTAAATTAAATTCTACAGAACTTAGTGGTAATGTTTCTGCACCTTTTCGTTTTAAAATAGAGGCTAAATTATAGTTTTTAAATTTAAGAAAATTATTATAAGAAAAAGAAAACTAAAAAAAAATATTGATAACTTACGAGAAAAGCTAGATCAAGCTATGCCTTCTCGTGAGATGGTCTTAGGTTTTGCGGTTTTACTTCTTTTGATCGTTGTTGTGGTTCAGTATTTAATTCTTCCCTCCATGGAAGCTCAAAAGACTGCTCAGAAAAAAATAGCCAAAAACTCAACAGAATTAAAAACTCAAGAAAAGATGCTTTCTGCCAGGGAGGGTTTGAAAAAAGAAAGCGCCAATCCTCTCATGGCAAACCTGCAGAAAAAGGTTAAAGAAGCCTTTAATCAAAAAGCCTCTTCTACAGAAGAACTATTAAGCCAAATCATGGGAGACTTGACTGGAGATAACTTTGGGGACTTAGCGGTATTAAGGCGCTTTCAGGTAAAAGAAGAAGTAGAAAAAGAGGCCTATAAGGAGGTTCATTTTGAGATTAACCTGCTTGGGTCCTACGAGAGGGTTAGCGAGTTTTTTAAGCGTTTGGAGACCACCCCTTATTTAATTGCCACTAGGTCCATGGAGATGAAACCAGCTGCGGGTCATGAAACTTCTGGTGAAGTAGAATTAGTAAGTAAAAATATCTTATTTGTCAGCTCAGACAAAGACAAAGCTGATACTAAAGATAAAGCGGAGGGGGGTGAAAAAGCTCCTCAGAAAGCTCCCTTAAACCCACCTCCTCAAGAGGTGCGCAGTCCTTTTGCCTCTAGGGGTTACAGCGCTCAGACATGGAATATCTACGAATTAAGTTTGGATGGTGTGATTAGTGGCGGCCATCGTTCTAGTGCTTTAATTAACGGAAAAGTTTTTGAAATAGGAGAAGAAGTAGCGGGTTATACTTTGTCCCAAATTCTTCCTGATAAAGTGCTGCTTCAAAAAGGGGATAGGCAACATTGGATACAATTATCAGGTTTGGATGATGAAGACGGGCCAAATCATGAAGTGCAAGAAAGGCCTATTATCGAACGCGTACCAGCTCCTAATAAAAAAGAGGCCAATGCTATTCCTCCTAAATTTAATTCTAGACCACCTATAGATACTAAAAGACTCAGTCCTAAGTTAGAAAAAACACAAGACCATCATGAAGACGAGGGAGATTTGAAGGATGAAAAAATAGAGGAAGACTTGGAAGAGGAAGGTTTTGGAGAAGAAGATCTAAAAGAGGACTTGGAAGAAGAAAATGCTTCTGGAGAAGATTTAGAGGAAGAATTACAAGAGGATTTAGAGGAAGAAGCTCCTTTAGAAGATCACTTAGAAGAGGAAAAACCTCTGGAGGAAGAGCTACCACCTCTAGAGGAAGAACATGTGGAAAAGCAAGGTGCTTAAGTCTTTTTGGTTTTATTTGTCTTCTGTTTATCTTTATTTTCGACTTATTTTCGTCCCTTTCTATTAATTTCTTTTTGGCTTACTTATTATTTTTAAATTGAGCTTTCTTTATGGTCTGTATTTGCCCTTATTTTTTCTAGGCGATAATTAGTATCTCTTTTGAGAAGCAAGAGTCTTTACATTGCTTGATAGAAAACTTAGAAAATGTTTTTTTAGAAGCAACTGTTTTAGCAGCGGGCTATCATCCTTATCCTCCGGTTATTTCTGATCAGTATCAACTTGAAATAACTGACTATGGACCTAAGGATAAAGAAAAACGCCGTGAGTTTTCTTGTGAGATTTTTAATCCAAGTCTTTTTGAGATAAGAGAGTTTTTTCATCGGGCTAAGTATCCTATCAACGACACTCATTATGAATATAGTTGGGGTAATTGTTATGTGAAGGGCACCGCAAGCTTAGGAGAAGAAGTCATTGAATGGGAGTTGCAAGACTCTAGTTTGGGAATGATTAGTTTTCCTAATACTCCCATGCTGTTGGTGGGGACTCATGCCATGACTTTTCCCTCCTTTTACTTTCATTGGCTTTCAGCATCTTTCAGAAACTAAGAACGATTGGATTATCTTACTTTGATCTTCTTTTTGCTTAGTTTGATTAATCATCACTTTAAAACCCCATTTTAAGGAGAAAACTGTGCTAGTTAAAAAACTCTCGTCCTGTTTGTAAGTCTTTTATTAGCATCTGGTCTAAGAGGAGGAAGGGATCTTCTTATGCGGCTTCTTGCACTTTAAAGAAAGCTTCTCTTTCTTGTATGAGTTTTTATTTTTTTGTGGCGATTCTGACGGCCTTTTATTTTTTTCTAAAACGGTTCAGTCGTGGCTATAAGTCAAAGATATAGGGCGCTTAATTGTTTTAAGAATGATCTTTTAATTTTAAAAATTAATTCAGCAATCTTATGTAACTTATTGATTTTAAAGGTAAAATTTTGATTATTTTTTATCTGGGTTTTTATTAAAAAAATCTCTTAAAAATTTTTGTGCTCTTTTAAAAGTACTTAACTAGTGGCATAATCTTTTTAATCTTGGAAGCCTTTAATTTTTACCGGGTAAGGCCCCAAGTCATTTTCTCTCACTTTAAACATATTAACTCTCAAGACCTTTTAATGGGTAAGGAAAGGACTGGGTATGACGGACTCTATTAAGCGGATTTCTATCTTTCTATTAATCTTTTCTTTATTTTTAAATGCCTGTGGCAGTTCTGAGACGGTTTCGGATCCTTCAGACGCTTCACCTGTTGAAGTGACGGATCCTTCTACAGAAGGAAGCAATGCTTCTAGTACGGGTACAACAACAAATGAAGGAGCTACTAATGAAGAAGAACAGCCCGTGCTTGTTGTGGACGAAGCACCACAAGCTTTGTTTGTTGGTTCTACGCCCCAATTAACTAATCTTAGTCCTG
>JAGRNM010000089.1 GCA_020440745.1 Deltaproteobacteria bacterium | reverse complement strand
ATAAAATTCTTCTGCTTGAGAACGCTCTAAAGCGCGATAAAGAGAACTCAAATCGTGTAAATTACCCTCTAAAAGACTAACCCTTTCTTCGATACCCAAATCTCTTAAGCGCCACAAACTGTCTGAACTTCTTCTCGCTAAGAGTCCATAAACTTCGTAATTTTTTTCCAATAAAAACTGAGCCAAATAAGCGCCATCTTGTCCTGTAATACCAGTAATCAGAGCTTTTTTAGTCATGAGAGTTCTTCCTTCCAAAAATCAACCATCTGTGAAAAAGTATCAAAGATAGAATATTGTGGTTTCCAGGGAATTAATTTTTTTAAGCGGCTAGAATCGCCATAAATCTTTAATACCTCTACAGGCCTTACTAATTGAGGATCCTGTTTGATCTCCACTGGAATATTCATGCAGCTTATTTGAGCCTGCAGTATCTCTTTTAAAGAAATTGCATGGCCAGAGCAAACATTAAAAACCTGTGATCTAAAATCAGGCAAAGCAGCTCGCTCAAGGATTAATTGGTAAGCCTTAACCACATCTCTAACATCTAAAAAATCTCTTGCCACTTCAATATTGCCGACTTTGAGACAAGGCTCTTGATTACCCAAAAAAATTTTAGCCAATTGTTTAGCAAAAGAGCTCAAAACAAACCGATCCTCTTGGCCAGGACCAGTATGATTAAAAGGACGAACCATCACCACAGAAAAACCATTAGTTTCACCCCATTGAAAACATAAATGTTCGGCTGCTGCCTTACTAGCACCATAAGGACTAATAGGCTTTAAGGAAAAATTTTCTTTAACCCCAAGCTGATCCTCACTAACTTTTCCATAAACTTCTGAAGAACTCACATACAAAAAAGCACCATTAAATTTTTTTTTCTTTAAAGCTTGTAAAAGATTAAAAGTGCCCCAAAGATTAACTTCCCAAGTTAACCTAGGATCCTGAAAAGATTGAGCCACACTACTCAAAGCAGCCAAGTGAATGACTGCATCAAAATCAGAATCTTTAATAAAGCTCTCTACTTTAGGACTATCTAATAAATCTATAGCCATTCCCTCTTGATCTACCATAGGCAAAGTAGACAGGGTTCTTTGGACATAAGTCCCAACAAAACCAGTGGCTCCTGTTAAAAGAACTTTCATCATACTCTCTAAATTATGCCTCGCCTGTTATGTTTGATTCTAAATCGGGCAAAACACTCTTTCTTTTTTGAAAATTATTCCACTTAGTCATCACATACTGATAAAATTCCTGACGAAACCGTTCTTCTCCAAAACGCAATGCATTTTGCCGACAATCTTGGGGTAAAAAACTAAACTCCCCTGACTCAAATTTATTAATAGCCTCCACCAAACTACCACTTGTCTGTTCCTCAAAAAACAAACCCGTAGCTTTGGCCATAGTAACCGGCCTAATGGTCTCCAAAGCCCCTCCTTTACCATAAGCAATCACCGGAGTCCCACAAGCCTGCGCTTCTAAAGGGGCAATTCCAAAGTCTTCTTCTGATGCAAAAATAAAAGCCTTAGCTCTTTGCAAATGATCTAAAAGCACTTTTTGTGGTTGAAAGCCCATCAAGCGCACATTAGGGCCAGCCAAGGCTTTAATTTTTGCAAAATCAGGCCCCTCACCAATGACTATTAAATTTAGATTTGGCAATTTTTGAAAAGCCTCCACAATAAGATCTATTTTCTTATAGGGAACCATTCTAGAAGCGGTAATATAAAAATCTTCTTTATTTTCCTTAAGAGTGAAAGCTTCCAAAGCCACAGGAGGATAAATAACCGTCGACTCCCGACGATAGACCTTATAAATACGACGGGCAATATAATGACTAATAGCAATCATATCATCTACCCCCATCGCACTCCTAAGATCCCAACGACGCAAGCGATGTAATAGATACCGTAAGATCTGGCTTTTAAAACCTCTTTTAGCACCAATTTCTTCTAAATATTTTTCTTGAAGATCCCAGGCATAACGCATGGGAGAATAAATCATAGACAAATGCAACTGATCAGGGCCGGTTAAAACTCCTTTAGCTACAGCATGGGAACTAGAGATAACTAAGTCATATCCTCGCAAATCTAACTGTTCAATAGCTAGAGTCATCAAGGGCAAATACTGACGATATTTTTTTTTAGCCCAAGGAAGTTTCTGAATAAAAGTAGTTTGGCTCTTTTTATTAAGAAGAAAATCTCTCTTACCTTTAGGAATAAAATCTACAACGCTAAAAAGATCAGCCTCAGGAAAACAAGCTAACATCTGCTCCAAAACACGCTCTGCCCCAGCATAGGTAACTAGCCAGTCGTGTATGAAAGCGATCTTCATGAAAGATTAAGCTCCTTGTTTAGTTTTAAGCTTCTGGAGGTAATCTAGAAAAAAAGCTAAGAAAGTAAAAATAAAAACCCCTCCTAAAAAGGCTAATAAAAGATTCAATAACAAGTTAGGAGAACTAGGACGAACACTAGCTTTAGCTTTGTCTAATACTTGAAAGGCCAAATCTTCTTTACCTTCCTCAATCTTTGCTAATTCATAACGTTGAGTCAACAAAGCATTTGCCTTACTATACATTTCATATTGCATAGTAAGATATTCTAAATAAACTTGGGAAGGAACCTCTTTGACCCTAGTAGTAATCTTATTTTTACCATTCTCTGTTTTTTCTAAGCCCAAACCTTCTAGCTGAGCTCTGAATTCTTCAAAACTCTTACTAAGAGGTTCATAAGAACCCACTAAGACATCCAACTGCGGCCTAGTACTAGAAATATTATTCTTAACAAAAAATTGATTAAGCTCCTTCCCTCCCTCTAAAACTTGAGCACGATTCTTTATTAGTTGTTCTTCAGTAAAAATACGATTTCTCTTAGCAACCGTGAGACTATTTTTATTAATAAAATCTTGAAGATAAACAACCATAGCGTTAGCTATTTGAGCTGCTAGAATAGAATCTTTTAATGTTACTTCAATAGTAATTAAATTAGTCTTCTTATCAATTTCTACCAAGGCAACTTTCTTCTTAAATTTTTTAATAGCATCTTCGATTTCAGGAATAGGAATAAAGTTAAAAAGATAAGACTTAAATTGTTTGTTGTGATTATCCCATTGAAAGTCAAACAAAATAGGCATCAAATCAAAATGTTGAATTACATTTTCTGTCAGACTATCGCTTTTTAAAATATTGACTAAATCCTGTGACTGTTCTGAACCCAAATTACCCAAACCTCCTAGCTGAGAACCTAAAATAGGCAAATCACTTATTTGAGAAGATAAGGCACCTAAATTGTTTGCAATCGAGTTAGACTGGATACTCATCAAAGTAACAACACTTGTATATTGCCTTGGCAATAATAAAGTAATCACTATAGCCATCATAAGAGAACAAAGAACACCTAGTATCACTAACCACTTTCTTTTTCTAAGGGTTGACCAATATTCTAAAATATTTACTTCTCCATCCCTTGGATAAAAATAATGATGAGCTTGGTTTTCAAATACAATCCGTTCACTAACGCAAGCTTGCTGACGAGAATCTTCTTGAAAGTCTCCCATAATTAAAAACCTTATCTAAACAAAGCAACTGAACTCAGACCTAAAGAGGCGATAGTGGGTAATAAGCTAAGATAAAAAGTTGTTGGTACAGATCTTTCAGGCACCACAATGGTATCTCCAGGATTTACCACCCCTTTAAACTCCCCATCTTTAGCTTTAATAGACTCCCCATCGACTCTAACAAGGTGAATTTTTCTTTTTTTTGCCATCACAGTAGTTCCACCAGCCAAAGTTAAATATTGTTGAAGACTATAATACTGATTAAAGGGAAAAGCCCCAGGGGATTTAACACCACCAATGACAAAAACTTTATTTTCTGAACCAGGGTAATAAATATTATCGTTAGGTAATCTTCTTAATCTATAATCAAATTGGTTTTTACTTAAAAACTTATGGGGAACAATAACAACATCTCCTTCTTTGAGACTAAACTGTCTAAGTTCTGCTATTTCAGAAGTCACATCGATAACCTTCTTATCCTTTCCCTTACCATAACGAATGACTTTTAAACTCTCTTCCTGATTAAGTCCCACAGAAAAACCACCGGCTAGTTCTACTAAATCTTTTAAAGTATGCTCCTGTCTAAGTTCATAAACACCTGGCCTACGAACAGGCCCTTGAATTTCGACAACATTTTTTCTAAGTCCTACAAAAATAACATTATTATCTTGTAAATAGGGATTTTGCCCTATCTCTCCTAAGGTATAATAAGCAAAAAGGTCTAATATCTGATTAGCTCCTTGTCCTTGTTTGTTTAGTTTAACAAAACGCCGAGAACCATTTTCTTTAATACCACCAGCCATTAAAATAGCGTCTGTCACTCTCATAGAAGGACTTACCTGATAAGTACCAGGCATCTCTACTTCACCTAAAACATGTACTTGATAAATAAGAGAAGGTTTTGTCCGACCAAAAGAAGAAGGTGTACTCGAATAAGAAAGATAATCTTGTAGTTCAGAAGAGCCTCCTAGTCGCCTTTTAGAAGAAGATGAATCCAAATCTGAAGGGGATAAAGTAGATTGTGAATTCGAAGACCTCTCTAGAAAACCTGTTAAACCTTGTGAAAAAGCAGGAGAAATAGTTAAAATACTAACCAAATAAAACACCAAAAAACTGCCACTTATCTCCCTTAAATGGTTTAATTTTGATAAAAAAAATCGATATCTTAACATGGGCGGCGAACCTACATTAAAGGCTTTGCAAGATCAATGCCTTTTTTTAGCAATAACAGCTGTTACCCTTAAAATAAATCAAGAAAAAAGAGTATTACATTAAAACTTGATCTTATTACTAAGTTTGCGTTAGATTTGTTTTTCTTAAGACTTCCAGAGCACTCCAAGAAAATAAAGAGGACCACAAAAAATGGAAACTCCAAATAAGCTACAGGGCTTTAGGTGGCTTTCTACAACTGCATCGGAAGAAAATACCTGGAGGCTTAAGCCCTACCGTAATATCTTTAAAAGAAGCCTTGATTTAATTTTTGCCATCTTAATACTTCCTTTTTTATTACCTATAATTATTGTTTTAGCTATCATGATTAGACTAGACTCCAAAGGTCCTGCTTTTTACCGTAGTAGGCGCATGGGTAAGAAAGGGAAACTTTTTGATTGTCTAAAGCTAAGAACAATGTATGTAGATGCCGATCAAAAGCTAGCTAATTTATTAGAATCAGATTCTAAATTAAAAAAAGAATATGAAATTTATAGAAAGCTTAAAAAAGACCCTAGAATTACAAAGGTTGGAAAATTACTAAGAAGTTTTAGCCTAGATGAATTACCTCAAATCTTTAATGTTATCAGAGGAGAAATGAGCTTTATTGGCCCAAGACCAGCCTTTGAGGAAGAAATAAAAAATTATTATGGCCTAAACCAAAAAGAATATAAGGCTGTTACCCCAGGCATTACTGGGTTATGGCAAATTAGTGGCAGAAACAATACTACTTTTGAAAAAAGGGTACTTCTAGACAGCTTTTACTCTAAAAACCTCAGTATTATGCTAGACTTAAAAATTATGTTAAAAACTATCCCAGCTGTCTTCTTAAGAAAAGGCGCTTATTAAGTAAACGAAGCACTATACCATGCCTCTTAAAAAATGGAAGCTTCAAGACTTCTTACGTTTAAACTTAATTCAAAATATCCTTGCACTCTACGGAGTTCATTTTTTCCGCTATCTAATTCCTTTAATTTTAATACCCTATTTAACCCGTACTTTAGGCCTAAAAACATGGGGTATTGTAAGCTTTTGCCAATCTTTTGCTTTTTTTATGGTTTTTTTTGTCGAATACGGATTTATTTTCTCCGCTTCTCGTAAAATTTCTCAACATCGTAATAATCAAGAAATACTGAATGAATCTTTTGCCGCTGTCTTTGGCGCAAAGTTAGTACTTAGTAGTTTCTTTATAAGCCTTAGCTGGCTTGCACTTCCTAAGATTTCTTTTTTTGCAGAAAGCTCTAAATTGTTTTTCTACTCCTCTATACTGTGGGGAAGCGGACAAGCCTTCAACCTTTTATGG
>JAGRNM010000088.1 GCA_020440745.1 Deltaproteobacteria bacterium | reverse complement strand
CTTAGGCTTAGTTTTTTTGGCTTTTAAGTCCTATGAGTACGCCCACGAGATTGGAGCTGGTTATACACCTAAGCGTAGTTTGTTTTGGGGCTTTTATTTTTTAATGACCGGTTTGCATGGTTTGCACATTATAGGCGGTTTAGTAGCTAATTTGTTGGGTTACTTGGCCTTTAGAAAAGGCCGAGACTTACAAAGGTCTGAGCCTTTGGGTATTTATTGGCACTTTGTAGATGTGGTTTGGATTTATTTGTTTCCTTTACTTTATCTTGCTTCTTAGAAGGAGGAGATTGTTTTGAGTACTTCATCTCATTATAAGACTTCTTTTTATGTCATCCTTTGGGTGGCCTTATTAGGTCTTTTTCTATTAAGTCTTTTTTTGGGTTCTGCAGCTCCCCATTTTATTTTTCTCTTAGCTACTATTAAGGCATTTTTGGTCCTGTTGTATTATATGGGGCTTAAGCAGGAACCTTCCTATATTAGTGCCATATTGATTGTGGGCGTGTTTTTTATGATCGTTCTTTTTATTGGATTAATTCCTGATATGGTATGGATTTATGGAAAAATCCCAAGCTAGATCAACTTTAGGCTTGTTAGTCTTTTTAATGACAGAGCTTATGTTTTTTGCCGGACTCTTAAGCGCCTATTGGGTCTTAAGAAGTCAGGTGCCTATTTGGCCCCCCTTAGGGCAGCCCCGTTATCCGGTAGAAGTCACAGCCATTAATACTTTAGTGCTTCTTTTTAGTGCTTATTTGATTTGGAAGTCAGAAAAATTACTTTCTCAAAATAAGCAAAAGTACTTTTATTATTTGTTAGCTGCAATTGGCGCTGGGGGTATTTTTTTGTTGGTTCAAGGTTATGAGTGGTGGCAGTTGCTTCGCTATGGCATGGGGCTTTATGATAATGTTTATGGGGGTATTTTTTATTTTGTAGTGGGTAGCCATGCTTTGCATGTTATCTTTGGGCTTTTAGTCTTAAGCGTCCTTTTGTCTAAGAGTGCTCAAGGCGCTTATAGTGCAGAGGCTTATGGAGGTTTTTCTTTAGGTAAGATTTATTGGCTCTTTGTAGTTTTTCTTTGGCCGGTGATTTATGTTTTACTTTATCTTTTATAGTCTTTCTTTGTTGTGCTTGACGCTCTTGCCAAAGCTTTCTTGGGCTTGTTCTACTTGTTATTCGGCTAAGGAGGAAAGCCTTTGGGCTTATTATGGAACAACGCTTGCCTTGACCTTGTTACCCTTTGTCTTGTTGGGTGGCTTAGTCTATTATCTTTATCGTTTTCAAAAAAATAAATTCTCTTCTTAAGTATCCGAAATTATTAATTTATTTTCTAAAGTTTTGGGTCTAAGGGCTCGGTTTGGAAAGGGCTTGGCTTTATTTTATTCTTTTCAAAAAAACAAATTTAGTTTTGAGGGATAAAAATGAAGTCTTCTTTAAAAACTTTAGATTGTTTGCAGTGTGCTAGTCGTGAGTCGGGGATTTTTTGTGACTTAAGTGCTTTGTCTACTCAAAGGCTTAATCAAAAGAAAAGGGCTAATCATTATAAAAAAGGTCAGGTGCTTTTTTATGAGGGTAATCAACCTTACGGGATTTATTGTATTTTTTCCGGCAAGGTAAAGCTTTATAAAAATAGTGTCGAAGGTCGCCCTCAGATTTTACGTTTAGCAGGATCGGGTGGTATTTTGGGTTATCGCTCTCTTTTTTCTGAGGAGCTCTACCATGCTACGGCTGAGGTTTTGGAAGAAGGAGAGATTTGTTTTATTGATCGACAGGTTTTTTTAGACTTGGTGGCTGAAAATCCTGATTTGGCGACCAAGCTGATTAAGAAGTTATCTCAAGAGTTGAGGGTGGCGGAAGAGTTGGCCTCTAGTTTATCCCAACATAAGGCTAAGGAGCGTTTGGCTAAGCTCTTAATCAATTTAAAAGATTATTATGGAAAAGCCAATGGTCAGGGTGTGGATATTCAACTGGGGCTTTCTCGAGAGGATTTGGCCAATATGGTTGGTATGACTCCTGAGACGGTAGTTCGTTTGCTTTCTGAGTTTAAAGAAAAAGGTTGGATTGATCTTAGGGGTAAAAAAATATCGGTTTTAAAAGCTAAAGAGCTTGCCGCTGTTATGGATTAGGCTTTTGCTTTTAGTTCTTTTTATAAAAAAGCTTATAGTAAATTTAATTTAAAAGAGTTTA
This sequence comes from Deltaproteobacteria bacterium, assembly GCA_020440745.1. Lineage (GTDB taxonomy): Bacteria > UBA10199 > UBA10199 > DSSB01 > DSSB01 > JAGRNM01. The sequence continues at coordinate 3,889 of JAGRNM010000088.1, read as the reverse complement.
TTGATTAATCCGTGTTAAAACTTTGGTTAAAAATTAAAATTTATTTGCCTTGGCTTTTACGGGTGGGGTTATTTTTGGCTATTCCTTATTCTGTTTATGTCAGTGATTATTTATTTATTTTTGGGGCCATCACTGCCTTGGTGATTTCTCTATTGCCCGCTTATTGGAGGCGGAGCCGTCATGCTAGTTTGCCTTTTGATTTGGAGTTGCTAGTGAGTTTAGCTTTGTTTGTCCATATCATCTTAGGGGAGATTTTTCGTTTTTACGATGATAAGTGGTATTTTGATAAGATTATGCATTTTTATGGTACGGCTATTATTGCCTTATTAGCTTTCTTAACAGTCTTTACTTTGCATTGGAGTAAAAAAATTAAATTGAGTCTGCCTTTGATGGCTTATTTTACCGTGATTTTTTCTATGGCTGTGGGTGCTTTTTGGGAGATTGGTGAGTTTGTCATTGATCAGGTATTTGGACGCAATACTCAGTATAGTTTAGAAAATACCATGTGGGATTTGATTTTTAATTTTGTGGGAGGAAGTATAGCTGCAATTTTTGCTGTTCTTTATACTAGAAGAAAAAATCAGCAGCAATTAGGAGAACTTCTTGGTCCTGTTCGAAAAATTTTAGAGTTGCAAGAGGATCAGGGGAGCTTGCCAAAAGGTCATCTTTAGACGAGTAAATTTAAGTCTTAATTTCCTTAAAAGTAAAAAGCAAATGGGATGTGTCTAATTAAAGATTAGTGTCTTGTCTTTGTTTTAAGCTTAGGCTAGACAGGCTTGTTTTTTAAAGTCTTTGGAGACTTAAAAGGTAAATCAGATGATGAAGAAAAAATTAAAAAAATTTTACGTTTTGTTCATGCTTTTATTTTTGGGTTTTGTCTTGAATGCCTGTCACTCTGAATCAGGTCTTGTCTTAGAGAGTCATGAGGGGGATTCATTGCCCAACTCTGAGAGTCCTGAGACCTCAGGTGGGGTTTCTTTGCCGGATGAACCACCCCAAGTTTATTTGATTACCAGTATTAGCTCGCCGACTAATGTTAGTGTGATCCAGATATTAATTGATTTTGGAGAAGAAGTAAGTGGCTTTGAAGCTTCCGATATAATGATTAATCGTGGAGAGGTGTTTTCCTTTGCTGATTTAGGGAGGGGACGTTTTCAAGTTGGGATTGCTCCTGTGAGTGAAGGAGAGGTGACTATCTCAGTGCCTGAGGGAGTGGCTTTTGATGCTATAGGACAAGCTAATCAAGCTTCTGCTGAGTTGGTCATGGTCTATGATTTTAGTCCTCCGGACTTGGTTTTAAGTAGTGCTGAGACTAGTCCCAGTGCTTCGTCTTCTATAGTAGTGGAGCTTAGTGCGTCGGAGGCTATTCAAGGACTAAGCCTTTCTGATGTTGTCTTAGAAAACGCCTTAGCTACTCAGCTTGAAGCTTTGGATAGTCAGCATTATCAATTAACTTTAAGCCCCCTTAGTGATGGAGAGGTAGAAGTGACTTTGCCTCCTCTTGTTTTGCAGGATTTGGCAGGCAATGATAATAGAGTGTCTCAGCATTTTAGTATTGTCTACGATGGTACAGCTCCAACAGTTTTACTTTCTAGTTTAGAAGCTAATCCTAGTTCTAATAATCCTTTTGTGGTTTATCTTAATTTTTCCGAAGCGATTACGGGTTTAAGCCTAGATAGTTTAAGTGCTAATAATGCTAGTCTTGGTAATCTTGTGACTATTGATTCCTTCAATTACTCTCTGGAGGTGAGTCCTTTAGAAGAGGGTTCTGTAGAAGTATCTTTGCCTTCGGGACAGGTGAGTGACTCGGCGGGTAATCTTAATACAGCTTCAAATATTTTTAGTATTACCTTCGTTGCTGTTCCTGTTTATCTAGATCAGGATTTTGAAGATCTTGCGGACGGGTCTCCTTGGCCTAGTCCTTGGATGGAAGAAACAGAATCTCCTGTGTTGGAAGCTAGTATTCAAAATGGTCAGGCTTGTTTAAGTGCACCCGTTTATGTTGCGGGTCCTTTATCCACGGCCTTAGCGCGTATGCGACTTGACGATACGGTGCAAGCTCAGGATTTTGAGGCAAGTTTTGAAATGACTTATGAGGATTTTCATCATCAAGGTTTTGGTTTTTTGAGTCGTCTTAACGAAGGTTATTTAAACCTGACTACTCCCCCTCAAGAGAGTTATTCTATTTTTATTGAAGGTGGTTATCAAGACTGTGCTGGTCTTTGGTATAATACAGGGGGGAGTAATACTCGTTATGAATGTGGAAATTTGGGTACTATCTTGGGTGTGCCTGTGACGCCGGCAAGTTTTACTCCCACACCTAGTTTTGCAGTACGCTATCAGGTTGAGCAAGTAAGCGTAACAGAAACTATCCAAAGACTTAAAGTATGGCAAGTAGGGGAGCTTGAGCCTAATGATTGGCAGGTAGTGACGAGTCCTCTTAATGATACTCTTCCTGCAAGTCTGCAGAATACCACAGGCGGATTTGCTCTTGATGTTTATAATTATAGTGGTGGGGGTGACTATAGTGTGTGTATTGATAATATACTGATTACCGGTATACCGCCAATTTAAGCCTTCTTTTTTTCCATGGCTTTGCGTTGATGGGGGTCTAAGAGAACCTTGCGTAGCCGAATGTTTTTGGGCGTTACTTCGATAAGTTCATCCTCTTTAATAAACTCCATGGCTTGTTCTAAAGTAGGTGGAATCACGGGGGTTAGGATGACGTTTTCGTCTTTACCGGCTGCTCGCATATTGGTGAGTTTTTTAGTGCGGCAAGGATTAACTAGGAGATCGTTGTCTCGACTATGTTCGCCAATGACCATGCCTTCGTAGACCTTATCTCCAGGTTTAATAAAAAAACGACCGCGATCTTCTAGATTAAAGAGCCCATAGGCGACAGCCTCTCCTTGTCGGTCGGAGATTAAAGAGCCTGTGATGCGGGATTGAATAGATCCTTTAAAACTTTCATAGCCTTCTAGATAAGAATTCATAATGCCCGTGCCTTTGGTGTCGGTCAAAAAAGTGCTGCGATAGCCAATGAGCCCACGGGAAGGAATAGAAAATTCTAAACGGACTCGGCTGCTGCCAAAAGGGTGCATGTTTTTTAAGATCCCTTTGCGTATACTGAGTTTTTCTGTAATTGTCCCTGTGTAGATGTCTTCACACTCGATGACAACGTGTTCTATGGGTTCTAGTTTTTGTCCGTTTTCTTCTCTAAAAATAACTTCGGGTCTGCCAACGGCTAGTTCAAAGCCCTCGCGGCGCATGTTTTCGATTAAGATAGCTAGTTGAAGCTCACCCCTGCCTTTGACTAAGAAGCCTTCTTGTTCTTCGTCTTTTTCTACTTGGATGGCCACGTTAAATAGGGTTTCTTTTTTGAGTCGTTCATAAATACGGGCTGACTGGACAAAGTCGCCTTCCCTGCCTGCAAAAGGTGAGGTGTTGGGTAAAAAGCGCATGCTAACTGTGGGTGGATCCACGGTGATCCGTTCTAGACTCTCAGGATTGTCTTTAAGGCTGATGGTGTCGCCGATTTGGACTTCCTCTACCCCTGAAAGGACAACAATATCACCGGCCTGAACAGAGTCAGCCTCTACTAGAGACAAGCCTTGATAGGTTTGTAGCTTAGTTACTTTAAGGGGAATAGCTCGTTTATCTTTTTGTAGGCAGACTAGTTCGTCTCTTTTTTTGACGGCTCCGTGAAATACTCTGCCAATAGCCAGACGTCCTGTGTAGTCGGAGTAGCCTAGATTACAGACTAGCATTTGGAAGGGTTTGGAAGCATCAAAAGAGGGCGGGGGTATTTCTTGAATCATGGTTTCAAAAAGGGGTTCAAGACTTTCGCCTTTTTCTTCTAGGCTCTTTTTTGCAATACCATCACGACCAA
>JAGRNM010000087.1 GCA_020440745.1 Deltaproteobacteria bacterium | reverse complement strand
AGGATTATTTAAATCGTATTCAAAAATTTTGTCCCATGCTTTTAGAGGAGATTCCTGAAGAAGCTTGGAATCCCAAACAAAAGCTTCAGGCTTTAAAAAAAGAAGAAAAAAATTTAATGAAAAGAATCAAAAAGCCAAGCTATCTTATTTTGTTAGATGAGACAGGAAAAGAGATGGCTAGTCAAGACTGGGCAAAAAAGTTAGAAGGTTTTTTTAACTCTGGTCTTTCGGAAATTAGTTGGATTATTGGTTCGTCCTATGGAGTGGCTGATTCTTTAAAAGGGAGCGTGCAAGAAACTTGGAGTCTTTCTAGACTGACACTGCCCCACGAAATGGCTAGAGTCTTTTTTTTGGAACAACTTTATCGTGCCATGACGATTAAACAAGGACTACCTTATCATCATGAATAAACCTACCTTATTAATGATTTTAGATGGATGGGGTTACCGCGAAGAAGCGCAAGACAATGCCATTAAGTTGGCTAAGACCCCTCATTATGATGCTTTATTGCAAGACTATCCCCATGCCTTAGTGGACGCTTCTGGACCAGCCGTGGGTTTGCCTCAAGGGATCATGGGTAACTCGGAGGTAGGTCATCTTAATATTGGAGCTGGACGTATTGCACCTGTGGGTTTGACTCGTATTTATCAAGCAATTGAGGATAAAAGTTTTTTTACCAATCCTGCTTTATTAAAGGCAGTTAATGCGGCTAGAAATCACCACAGTACCTTGCATCTTATGGGTTTGCTCAGTGATGGAGCCGTGCACTCTCACCAAGACCATCTTTACGCCCTTTTACAATTAGCTAAAGCACAAGGGCTTAATCGGGTGGCGATTCATGTCTTTACTGATGGTCGTGATACTGACCCTCAGTCGGGCTTGGGCTATGTGCAGGCCTTAGAAGAAAAAATTAAAGAAATTGGTGTTGGTAAGATTGCTACTCTGATGGGGCGCTATTACGCTATGGACCGGGATCAGCGTTGGGAGCGTACTCAAAAAGCTTATGATGCTTTGGTTTTGGGTCAGGGAGAGGTCTTTGATTCGGCTAAAGAAGCTTTGCAGGATTCTTATGCTAAGGGAGTAACTGACGAATTTGTAAAACCTATAGTCCTTAAGGGTGGAGAAAACATTAAAGACTTAGACAGTATTATTTTTTTCAATTTTCGCAGTGACCGAGCTAGGCAATTAACTCAGGCTTTAGCCTTTAGAGACTTTGATGCTTTTAAGAAAAATTTTGTTCCTCTTTCTTGTTTTACCTGTATGGCCGAGTACGACAAAAAATTTAAATTACCGGTGGCTTTTCCTGCTCTTGAAATCAAAAATACTTTAGGTGAATTAGTGAGCCGTGAAGGCTTGCATCAACTTCGTTTAGCAGAGACAGAAAAATATGCTCACGTAACTTTCTTTTTTAATGGTGGAGAAGAAAAAATTTTTCCGGGTGAAGAAAGGATTTTGGTTCCTTCACCTAGAGAGGTGCCTACCTATGATCAAAAACCAGAAATGAGCGCGCCGGAGATTACTCAAAAATTATTAGAGGCCCTTGATAGTCAAAAATTTGACTTGATCGTCCTTAATTTTGCTAATTCCGATATGGTGGGTCATACGGGTAATTTAGAGGCCGCCATTGCTGCCATCGAGTGTTTGGATAAACAGATAGGCAAGATTGTAAAATCCATTCAGGCTAAACAGGGTTTCATGATTTTGACAGCGGATCATGGCAACAGTGATCAAATGAAAGACGCTCATGGACGTATTCATACAGCCCATACCACTAATTTGGTTCCCTTTATTTTGGTAAGCCCTCAGGGGAAAAATCTTAAACTTAGAAAACAAGGGACCCTAGCTGATGTGGCTCCAACAATTTTAGAGCTTTTAGGTATTCAAAAACCCAAAGAAATGACGGGTCAATCCATGATTGTTCACTCTTAAAATATTGAAAGTTTTGTAGTAGGCGTCTTCATGGTAGAGCTTGCAGAAGAAAGCAATATTTCTAGTCTATGGTCTTCCTTAAAAGAGAGTCTTTTTCCCCCTTTGTGTGAGTTATGTGGAAAAGGTGCTAAATCTTTTGTCTCTCTTTGCGATGCTTGCCAGCATGGAGTTTTGCCTTTGCCTAAGTCCCATTGCTTATGCTGCGCTCAACCTTTTATTAGCCAGGAGACTAGGGCGCACCTTTGTTCCGTTTGTCTCAAAGAAAAACCTTCTTTTACAAAAGTTTTTAGTCCTTTTTTAATGGAGGGTAGTATTCAAAGGCTACTGCACCAAGTTAAGTTTGGTTCTCAGATAAGTACGGTCCAAGTTTTGGCCCAATTGGCGGCCCCTTCCTTTAAAAAGGCGGTGCAGGAATTTTTGCCAGATTTGCTTTTGCCCGTTCCCTTAAGTCGTTTAAGGCTTTTAAGAAGAAGCTTTAATCAGAGTGTTTTATTAAGTAAGGAATTGCTTTCTGCTTCTTCTTTGGATTTGGATTTGGATTTTTCTATTGGGCGCCGTTATCAAAGGCCCCAAGCTCAGAAAAAAAGAGCAGATCGTCTTAAGGCCTTGGGAGGCGCCTTTTCTTTTAGAAAGCCTAAGAGTTTTGAAGGTCTTAAGATTTTGATTGTGGATGATGTTTTAACAACAGGGGCCACAGCTGAGGCTTTGACTAGACTTTGTCTAAAAGCTCGGGCTAGGGAGGTTGGGGTTTGGGTTTTAGCAAGAAGGGCTTAAATATTTTATTTCTTAATTTTTTAAAAATAAATTTAAGGAGAAAATCTTGAAAGATTTTTTAAAAATTGCTGAGGAAGCTTGTCGGCTTTCTGGACAGATTCAATTAGATGGTCTTAAAAAGGCACGTGATATTCAGTTTAAGGGTGATATTAATTTAGTCACTGATATTGATCATGCCTGTGAAAAGGCCATAGTAGAAAAAATCCAAGGCACCTATCCCCATCATGATATTTTAGCGGAAGAAGGCAGCGGTAATCGTAAGGATAGTGAATACAAATGGATTATTGATCCTTTAGATGGAACCACTAATTATACCCATGGCTATCCTTTGTTTTGTACTTCTATTGCTTTAGAACATCAGGGAGAAATTGTGATGGGGGCCGTCTATGAGCCTAATTTGGATGAGATGTTTTTGGCAGAACGGGGGCAAGGAGCTACTCTTAATGGAGAAAAAATTCAGGTTAGTCGCTCTAAGTCTCTTAATGAGTCTTTAGTAGCTACGGGTTTTTTTTTTTTTTTTAGAGAGAGTGAAAGAAACAATATCCGCGAGTTTCAAAGGATATTATTAAAGGCAAGGGCATTAAGGCGAGATGGGGTGGCAGCGGTGGATCTTTGTTATGTTGCCTGTGGTCGTTATGATGCTTTTTGGGAGCTTAATCTTTTTCCTTGGGATGTGGCTGCGGGTTTTTTAATGATTGAAGAAGCTGGGGGTAAAGTTACAGACTATCAAGGTCAAAAGTTTGAAATTTATTTTAAAGAAATTTTAGCTAGTAATGGGTATTTACAAGAGGAGATGAAGCAAATCTTACTATCTTAAACTTAAACTAAAAGGGATAAGGAGCAAACTATGTCTCAAGATCTTCATCAACCTATTAATAATAAAAATTTTGAAAATGGTCTTTTAAAAATGGCAGCTCAAGATCACGAAGCTGCAGAGGTCTATTTTCAAAAAGGTTTAAAAGAGGCCCAAGAAGCAGGGGATGCTCACCTAGAGGCTCTCTTTTATTCTACCTTAGGAATGTTGTCTCGCCAGTTAAAGGATTTTCGTCAGGCTTCTAAATACTATGATAAGGCAGAAAAGCTTTTGCCAGAAGAACCTTCTTTAAAAATTATTTCTGCTCGTTTGTTAATTGATGTCTTTGGTCAGTATGAGACGGCTATTAAGCGATGTCAAAAGGTCCTGGATTTGCCCAATATCAATGCTAATTTTCGTCATCACGCTCGCAGTACCATGGGGATGGCTTACCTTAAAGATGGTCAAAAAGAAAAGGCCTTAGAATGTTTTCAAGAGACCTTTGAAAAAGATTTGGACGAATTAGTAAGCGCAGGTCAGATGGATCTGATGCTTTTAGAGATGTTGGTGCAAAGGAAAGTGGGTATTGAACAATGTGGCGCTTACTTAGAGGAGGGCATCAAAAAAGCCAGGGATCACCAAGAGGAATCGGTAGCTGCTTTGTTTAAAAAATTACACGACGCCTTTTGTGCCACCTTTGTTAAAGGCGCTTAAGTCATTTCATGTCATGAAAATTAAAGTCAAAGTTTTACCTAAGGCTTCTTGTAATCAAGTAGAAGCTTTAGGGGAAAATTTTTTTAAAGTTAAGGTGACTGCGGCGGCAGTGGATGGCAAGGCTAATCAGGCCTTGTTAAAACTTTTGGCTAAACATTTAGGAGTAGCCAAATCACGTTTAAAAATTCTTCAGGGCATTAAGTCCAAAGATAAGTTGCTTGAGATTAATTTTTAAGTCTTTTTAAGGCTCTCTCCACAATAGTCTTAGTATTAATCTGAAAATGCTCTCTTAAACCTTCTCTGGTTTCACTAAGTCCAAAGCCGTCTGTACCTAAGACGCTCATTTGTTGGCCGGTCCACCTAGCTATTTGATCAGGGATGGCCTTAATTTGGTCGCTGACAGCTAGGATGGGCTCAGTGTTTTCTTGAAGGATTTGTTGAAGGTAAGAAAGTTTTGCTTTAGATTTAGGGTTTTTAAAATTTTCTTCTTCCACCGATAAGGCTTCTTTTCTTAATTGTTGGTAAGAGGTGGCGCTCCATAGATCAACGGAGATATCGTGTTCTTTTTCTAAGATAAGTTTTGCTTTTTTAGCTTCCATCATAATAGCGTCGCTGGCCCAAAGATGGAGGTGTTGTTTTTTTCTTTTAGTAGTTTTTTCAAAACAATAAAGCCCCTTTAAAATGCCTGCTTCTACTCCTTCTGGCATTGCTGGCATGGGATAGGGTTCATTTTGTAGAGTTAAATAATAAAAGCAGTCTTGGTTTTCTTCGTACATTTCTTTTAATCCCTGAGAGAGAATCACTGCAATTTCGTAAGCAAAGGCTGGATGATAAGCTTTGATATTGGGTAGGACGCTCATCAAAAGATGGGAGTGTCCGTCCTGGTGTTGTAGTCCTTCGCCGGCCAAGGTGCTTCTTCCAAAAGTGGCACCTAAGAGAAAACCCTTGCCCATGGAGTCCCCAAAGGCCCACATCAGATCTCCAGTGCGTTGAAAACCATACATGGAATAATAAATGTAAAAAGGAATCATAGCTTCGCTAAAAGTAGCGTAAGCGGTGCCGGATGCGGTGAAACTAGCCATGGATCCTGCTTCTGTGATGCCCTCTTCTAAGACTTGTCCTGATTTGTCTTCGCGGTAATAAAGAAAACTTTCTTTATCAACGGGTTCGTAGACTTGACCTAGACTAGAATAAATTCCCACGCTGCGAAAAAGAGGATCCAGTCCAAAAGTCCTAGCCTCATCGGGGATAATAGGCACAATCCTTTTGCCCAAGTTTGGATCTTTTAAGAGTTTTTGTAAAAAACGATTAAAAGCCATGGTGGTTGCCATGGTTTTTTCTCCACTGTCTTTTAGGAGTTCTTCAAAGTTTGTTAGCTGAGGTAGTTTTAATTTTTTGCTTTTAAATTTTCTTTTAGGGAGAAAGCCTCCTAAGGCTTCTCGTCTTTCTTTGAGATATTGAATTTCTTCACTTTGTTCTTTAGGTCGATAAAAAGGGAGTTCGGATAATTTTGAGTCGGCGATGGGAATATCAAAGCGGTCACGAAATTCTTTTAGTTCGGTCTCGTTAAGTTTTTTTTGAGCATGGGTAATATTGCGGCCTTCACCAGCTTCTCCTAGACCATAACCTTTGATGGTCTTGGCTAAAATGACGGTGGGGCCAGAGGTATTTTTAATAGCTTGGAGGTAAGCGTTGTATACTTTAAGTTGGTCGTGTCCTCCTCGGGGCAATTTTTGGATTTCCGTATTGCTCATGTTTTCTACCAGCTTTAAAGTTTCTGGATATTTTCCAAAAAAATGCTCTCGGGTATAGCTGCCGTCATCGATGGAATACCTTTGGTAGTCGCCATCAACAGCTTCCATCATGCGTTGGAGTAGTTTGCCACTTTGGTCGGCTTCT
>JAGRNM010000086.1 GCA_020440745.1 Deltaproteobacteria bacterium | reverse complement strand
AAATTACCATTCTAGCAAAAATATTTTTAATTTTCTCATCTTGTGAGGAGGCCTCACTCAGCATCTTGCTAAAGATTTTATATTCATAAGTATTATTGCCATAGTCAGAGTTGGTCTTGGGCATTCCAGCACTACTATAAGTTACCATAGGTCCCAGCGTGATCAGGAGATTGGGAGAAACACTTTCGCTGCCCGGCAAATCAATCACCTTGACCTTATTCCAAATTTCCTCCTTTTCATAATTCGTTCCTCTTTCAGGACCATAGGGATTAAATCCACTAATGTTATAGCCGTACGGTATAATAACCTCACCACCAGGCTCCGCTAGTTTGATAATAATATTGTCTTGCAAAGTCTGAGGAGGAGACCAACTTTTATCTAGCTCTTGAAAGGCATAATAAATACTAGCCATCGTGACCGTCATGCTGCCGGTACCTTGACCATAACCTGTATTAACCTGCTTCTCCGTCTGCTCCACCCAAAAGACAAAAAATTTGCCAAAAGCATAAATAGGCGTGGCGTACTCGGACTTGATGGATAAATTAAGCTCTTGCCAAGGCGTCCAAACAATCTTGGAGGCATCCAGATTATTGACAGCATCGTCTAAAGAAAAAACCGCCGTGCGATAATAGTAGGTAGGAGGATCGGTGCGGGTGGCGCCTAGGATAAAGTAAATATAGTTTTCTTTATTAGGATTAGCACCAGGAAAATCCTGGGGCGCTAAGGTGCAATAACTATCCACTATCCTAAGATTGGCTATCTGAGAAAGCCCCTTTAAATAATTAATATAGGCCTTGGTGACGGTTTCTTGATTAGGCTGGTTTTGAGAAAGATCTTGCAAGAGGTTTTTAAACAAAGGCGTCTGGGACTGGCGCAAGCTGGGGTCCACGTAATTTTCTGGATATATAAAAACCTCTCGATTAGCTTGCCATACCCGATATTGACTCATCCACTCCCACCAGCGCTTGGGCAAGGTGTTGACCACCTCCGGCTCTAAGTTGGCATAACAACGCTCCACATAAAGTTGCAAACTATCCAAACCCTGCTTAAGCCGCGAGATCTTCACCGCTGAGGTCATCTTAAGGTCAATGAGTAAATATTCGTAAAGGTCTTCAAAACTTTTGATGCCACTAAACTTATCGCCCAATTCCCAGATTAATAAATGAGCTAAGAGATCTCGGAGTTTTTCCGAAAGCGGTCCGCTAAACTTTTGCAAAACTCCCTGCACTTGAGAAGGACTGTAATGGGAGATCAAGGCCTGCTCAAGGCTTTGAGCAAGGCTTTGATACGCTGCCCAATTGCTAACATTAAACTCGCCATCGCCATCCAGCAGCGCCAAGTCATTTAAAGCTCTAAGCCCCAAAAGCACTTGGACATTGACGCCCAAGGCTTGGCTGATCTTAAAACAACGATTAAGGCTTTCGATACCAACAAGCGTGTTAAAAAAGATATCCGCATTAAGGCTACTAGTGGTGGCAAGCTCTTTATCTAGGCGATTTTTCCAAAAACTTTGTGATTCTAAAGTAGCAATTTGCTCCTCATCCCAACCAGTAAGTAAGGCCAGTTGCTTTTGTTTGGGCGGCTTAGCGGCTGGCTGAGGATCTAATAAATAACTTAAAAACAAATCCCCAGAAGCCTGAAAACTTTTTTGCAATTGTTTAAAGCGCCAAAGATCTTTTACCGCCAGCGGATTAAAACTAAAACCAGGTCCCATCCCAAGCAAGCCAAAGACCTTAGGATTATCTTTAATGGCCAATAGCTCTTGAGGAGACAAAGACAATTGCTTTGCTAAGAGTAAATTTTGGCTTAAAATTTTCCAATAAGCTTGGATAGAAGAAGCCTGAGCTTGTCTTGCCTTAGAACTCAACCACTCATTAATAGGTAAAAAGGGCTGGCCTTTCCAAACAGGGGTGCTACTACTATTAGTACTATTAGAAACAACGCTGCCCACATGACCCCAACCAGAAATATCCTTAACGGTGGCGCCCATACCTTCGTCCAAAGGCCAAGCCGCCAGGACTTGGGTCCTTTCTTGATGAAGAGCGTGGCGCCTTTGCAAGGCTGGATGCGCGCCTTGCTTTTTGCCCATCAAACTAAGAATAGCCGTATCACTTAAAGCGCTTCCAAAAAGATAAACATCGCGAATAGAACCATTAAAACTATTGGAGGGACCACCTGATGGGGAGCTAGTAAATTCAATACCAATACCTAAATCACTGCTAGCATTAAGCGTCAAAGCACCCGAAGTAGTCTCGTGATTTACCTGAATACCATCCACATACAAATAAGCACTATTCGTTGTACTATCATAACTAGCGGCTACAAAAAACCATTCTCCAGTTTTAAGCCCATTAGGCAACTGATATTGACTGCTTAGACTAGGGCTACCCGAAATACCGGAGAGATTAAAGACTAAGTGATTATTACTATCTAAATAAAGTTGATAACCCGTTGTTGGGCTAGTGCTAGCCTCTTGATTGGAAAAAATCATCTGCTCACTACCGCCCACCTCTATCCAGATCCAAGCACTGAGGGTAAAACTACTGGGATTGAGCAAATTACTAAAAGGAATTTGCACATAATTGGTCCAACTATTTTTGGCATTGGAAAATGCTAAACAAGGCAAGGCTTGCACGCGGCTTAAGTCCATCAGCGCCGCTAGCTCCTCTGGAGTCGTCTTTAATAGACCCGCAGCTTCTTGAAGGACCAAGGCCTCTTGGCCAAGACATTTTTTGTCTAAGACTTCTTTAATCCGGATGTCCCAGTCATCCTTGGGTAAGCTTAGAGGCGCTGGAGAAGCATTGCTTGCTTCCTGGGACTTGGTCTCCTTATCCTGACTTTTTTCCCAAGCCTGAAGCTCTTGCGCTAAGTTGTCCGAGGCTAAAGTCCCTTGCCAAGTAAGGGTCCCTTCATAAGCACCCGTGTTTTTGTTACCCAGACTGTGATCCCAGGCCTTGGTGGCCTTGTCACCTTCATCCAAAGGCCAATAAGCTACCAAGCCGCTTTCTTTTCCCGTAAGTCCTTGGTTGATATTCTGTTGAATATCCGCTTGACTAAGAGCCCTATTCCACACACGCACTTCGGCCACTTGACCGGTAAGATAAGCTGGGCCTTGTCCACTACTATCGCAACCAATATTAAATGGAACCGTGCTCTTGCCTAAACTTTGAGTAAAGCTATCCGTTGAAGAATCTGTAAGAGTTCCATTAAGATAAAAATTAGGCGCGGATTGACTGCTTTGATCCCAAGTAAAGGCAATAGAACACCAACCACTTGCTAGACCGCTGGCATCCACACTAAAAGTGACAGGCTCTCCATCCGCCCCACTTAAATTAAGTGAAAGACTAGGTGAAGTTCCATTGTCACATACCAAACTATAACCTGGGATAGAACCCGTCCCGCCATTATAAAGAATAGTGCCGTTTAAACTATTGCTAACATTAAGCCAGACCTCCAAAGTAAAAGCAGTGGTCAGTGCCAAACTAGCATCTTGTCCACAATCCACATAAGTAGTCTTGCCATCAAAGCTTAAAACCTCTCGCACCGGCGCTAGACTGGGGCGACTTAGGACAATACCCTCCTGGTCAATCTTGCCTTTTTTAATTAAGGCCCCATACAGGCTAAGCGCTAGGCTTTTGCCCAAAGTGCCGTGGACCAAATCCTCGGGCCTAAGCCGTATGGAGGCCTGCGTTTGGCTGGCATTTTCTAGGACTCCAGTAATCTCGGTTTTAACGCTTGTCTGCTCACGGGCTATAACTAGGGGATCCACTTTGCCCGTGCTTAAGTATTGCAACTGGGCCACGCTAAAACCAGAGGCCTTAAGCCAATCCACCCATTCGCTAAGTAAAAGAATCTCCTGCGGCTTAGTCAAATGCTGGGTCAAACCCAACAAACTAAGATAATGAAGCAAGTCCCGCATCGGCAGCTTGAACAAATGACTTAAGGTACTGTAGCGGTATAGGACGCTTAAGTTTTCTACTGTTAAATAGAGACTTGTCTCGTTTTGAGAAACATCCTCGCTGCCACTACTAATAAAAAGATTATGTTTATCAAGAAAGTCTACCAAAAGTAAAAGCGCTTCCTCACTTAGCTGTAACGCGGCCATTAATCGGCTTGAGAAGGCTTGATTTTGTTGAGCTTGGGCTAGGTTACTTGAGGCTTTTCCTGGCTGATAGACCCAAGAGTAGATTTCTTTATCAGTATAAAGGGGATTGCCTGCATAAGCAGGACGATAAAAACTAGGGACTGTGATACCCGTCTGTTTTTGATCCGGCGGCTTATAAAAAACCATGGGCAAATTAAAGACCCGGTCAAATAAATCTTGGGGCAGATCCCCATTGCCTCGGCCAATGGTTTTGACATCGGTCCACAAACTACAAAGCACATCTAAAGGTTGTTTAAATTTTTCTTTAAGTTTTTGAACAGCGGCCAAGTCTTCCATCAAGTTACTAGCGCCTAAATCCCTTACGTGTAGAGAACGCAAAACCCAATCCAAGTCCGCATAAGCCCAGCCTAAAGATTGGGCCAGGCGAATAAAATTTTGTAGTCTTCCTAAAGTTGGGTCGTCTAAATTAATGAAAGTAGTAGAATCCGTCATTTGGAGCTGCGCTAAATCTTGCTTAGCTAAGCTAGCAGGCAACAAAGTGATATAAGAAGCCCCCGTAAGCTGACTATTATTAATAGCTTGATTGATAAATAAATCATTTAATAGCTGGGGGTTGAGTTCGCTTTGGTAAATGGTTTTGGACTGATTTTTTTTATCTATGGTAATCGATTCTTGCCTAAGATTTTGATAAATGAGCTCATTTAATGCTGTAGCCTCCAGTCCGGTTTTTTCTAAAAAGAATTTTTGATTGCTTAAACCAATGGCCTCATTACCAGTGGGATCATCTGCGCCTGTACTTTCTCCCTGATACAAACCATAGACCTCAGCAATATCACTATCCTGATCTTTGTCAGTGATATTGCTAATCAAATTATAACGTTCTAAAGACAGGCCCAAACTCTGCCGCGCCACTTGTTGGGGGTCTACCTCCAGGGCCGCATAGACATCCGCCAGGCTGTAATTAAAGTTTTTTAAACAAGCGTTGATTTTTTCTAGAGGCAAATTAACCGGCAAGGCAAAGGGATACAGCGCCGTCGCTAGATACTGGATAGGATCCTCATGCAGGCTCTCTGTTAAGGTGCTAATCAAGATCTCATTGACTAATTTGGGATAAGGGATCTCGGTATCGGTCGCCGCCGCATCCAAAGGAATATTCCATAAATCCGGACGACGGGACTTAAGCTTTAAGCCTGAACTTTGTCCCACCTCTTGGCTAGGCTGAGTGATATACTGATCAATCAGCTGCATCAGACTAAAAAAATAAGCCGCCGGACTCCATAGAGAACGCTCCTTAGGACCTTCTTCTTCCGGGATAGGACCAAAAAGCTCCCGATAAGTGGGACGACCTTCTTGAAAATGAATAAGGTCTTTTAAATCTTTTAAGGCAGGGGCTTTGGATGTGAGCTTGGACTTGAGTCCCATAATAACTCCAACCTTACCTTAATAGAACCTTTGAAAAAAAAGCTGAGGGATTTATTGCCTTTTAAAACGGATTAAAATTTTTTTCTTTGAACTAAGAATTTTTAATCTTAAGAAGTGTAAGCAGCAAATCTTATCTTAAAATTAAATGAGGAACTAATTTGATACTAGGACCATGTCAATGGAATAGTAAAAAAGCCAAGCTTAAGAAATTTTTTAACAGTTTCTTTAAAAATAAAAATGGGTCTTCGCCATTTCGGGCGGGTAATTTTTCTTTATTTTTCCCCTCCTTTGTAAGGAGGGGATTAAGGGGAGGTAGAGTTTTGAGTTAGCAACCCACTCCCGTTGCCTGCAATCGAAGCTTTCTTTTTAATCCATGATGGCAGAAATTTCCCTCTTTAACAGGTATCATATTTACGCATTACTCTGCCTCTTTGCTTGCCCAACGCTCTACCCCTCCCTAACCCTCCCCTTACAAAGGGGAGGAAAGAAATCTAACAATCTTAAGAGTTATGCCTCCCTTTTTTATGACAAATTTTTAAACTCTTCAAAAACAGTTTTGGCCAATATTGATGCGCCTAAATGTCTATTG
>JAGRNM010000085.1 GCA_020440745.1 Deltaproteobacteria bacterium | reverse complement strand
AATAACGACCTTAGATTTGGATTCTAAATCCTTAAGACGCTTGACACTTAGGGCTAATCCCTCTCCTACGGCAGTTCCATTGCCAGCCATACCAATCTTAGCCTGATTTAATAATTGAATTAACACTTCATAATCCAAAGTAATAGGACTTTGAGTGTAAGCAGCCTCTCCAAAAAGCACCATGCCAAGACGGTTACCTACTTGTTTAGAAATAAAATCCCTTACCACTTTTTTAACTACGGTAAGTCGATTGACTGGTTTTCCTTCTAGCTCAAAATCTAAGGCTGCCATGGATTCACTCACATCAATGGCTAAAATAAGGTCAATTCCCTCGCTTAAGACCTGGGTTTCTTTTTCAAAACGTTGGGGTCTAGCTAGGGCTAAAATCATTAAAATCATGGCCAAATAAGGCAGGGCTCCATGCCACTTGATCCAGAGATCGGTACCCGGAGATTTTAAAGGACTAAGACGATGGGTTAAGGAAAAACTTAAAAAAGGCCGCGCAAAACCCCGTCGTCGCCAAAGCCATAAAAGAACAGGCAAAAGAAGTAATAGCAAAGTCCATGGAAAAGCAAACTGATACATGGTTTAGGTTTCTTCTTTCTCTTTAGGTTCTGGATTAGCTAGTTGTAATATCATGTGACGACAAAATTCATAATGCTTAGGCAAAGCTTCTTTTTCTGGAAGCCACCTAGCAAACTTGGCCAAATCAGCTGTCTCTAAAAACTCAAAACAATTTTTAAGTTCTTCTTGATTAAAAAAACGAGATTTTTCCAATAAAGGCTTTAATTCTTCTGAAGTAGCCTCTTTAGCTTCTAATTTCTTTTCTCCTTCTAAAAAACTTCTAAAACATTCACTTAATTCAAAATAAAAAACTCTCACCTCTTTAACTTGGTGAATAGAGGGAATCTTAAGGCTATCAAGTCTTTGTAAGGCTTGGGCTAAAGGACTTAAAGGGATAGGGAGATTTTTTTTTCTAAAAAAACGCCGATAGATCAAGTAAGCTAAAATTAATATTAAAAGGCCTAAAAGAGCTAAAGCAATCCACTGAAGTAAACTTAAATCCCACAAAGCAAAACCTTGGATATCTAAGATATCCTTCATCTCTTCTAAGTTGGGGATAGTTTCTCCATTCATAGGTAAAAAGCTAAAGTCTTAAGCTCTTTTTTCTCTAAGACGAAAAAATTGCAGAAGTGGCTCCATATAATCACTACTCTGATCTAAAAGCACATGATCTACTCCAGAGTGTCTAAAAACCTTTTGAGATTCTTCCATCCAATTCTGAGCAATAGCATGATATTTGTTATGAAAAGCCTTACCTTGAGTCTGAAGCCAAAAACTCTCTCCACTTTCAGGGTCCGTCAAGTAGACATAACCCATGCTAGGAAGGGATTTTTCCAGAGGATCAAAGAGCTTTAAACAAACAACGTCGTGTTTTCTACGGGTTATGCTTAATGCTTTTTCAAAGTTTTGATCTAAAAAATCACTAATCACAAAAACAATAGAACGACGATGCATGACCCTCATGAAATATTCTAAAGCAGACTCAATATTAGTTTTCTTACCTTGAGAAGAGCGGCTGAGCACTTCTTGGATCACTCGATAGATATGCCCCCGACCTTTTTTAGCAGGAAGATAAAACTCTACCTTATCGGTAAATAGCATTAAACCTACCCTGTCGTTACTTTTTGCCGCTGCATAAGCTAAAAGAGCTGCTAATTCAGCAACGCTTTCTTTTTTTAACCGAGTACGACTGCCTAGATTTAAAGAAGCGCTTAAATCCACCAACAACATCACATTCATTTCTCTTTCCTCTCGGTAGACTTTAATAAAGGGCCGATTCATGCGCGCTGTGACATTCCAATCAATACTACGGACATCATCTCCAGGGGTGTATTCTCTGACTTCTTCAAACTCCATTCCTCGACCCCTAAAGGCGCTTTCGTATTCTCCACTAAAAATCTCATTAGCCAAGTAACGAGTCTTAAGCTGAATATGACGAACTTTTTTTAAAACCTCTGGTGATAACATAAATTTGTTGTTGGTTATTAGTTATTGGTAAAGAAGAATTTTATAACAAACAATGAATCAAGGGACCTCTACTTTTTCTAAGATCTTTTCCAAGACCATGTCGCTAGTCATTTCTTCTGCTTCAGCAACATAATTAAGTAAGATACGATGCCGTAAAACATCGGGGGCCATGACTTTAACGTCCTGTGGAGTCACAAAAGCCCTTCCTTGCAAAAAGGCTTGCACCCTAGCTGCTAAATTAAGACCAATACTACCACGGGGAGAAGCGCCAAATTGAATATAAGAGGCGACCTCAGGAACCATTTCCTTTGGACGGCGAGTGGCGTCCACAATGCGCACAATGTAGTCTTTTAATTTAGGATCTACGTAAAGACTTTGAATCAGTTTTTGGATATCTTTAAGCTCTTCTGGATTTAACTTTGCTTGGATAGTATCAAAGTTTTGAGACAAAGCTCGGTCCATGATCTCTTGTTCTTCTTGAAGACTAGGATAACCTACATTGAGTTTTAATAAAAAACGATCCACTTGAGCTTCGGGCAAAGGATAGGTGCCCTCTTGCTCGATGGGGTTTTGAGTAGCCAAGACCACAAAGGGGCTTTCTAAAGAAAAAGTCTCTTCTCCAATGGTTACTTGTTTTTCCTGCATAGCTTCTAAAAGAGCCGACTGTACCTTGGCAGGGGCTCGGTTAATCTCATCGGCTAAAATAATATTGGCAAAGATGGGTCCTTTTTTGACGGTAAATTCCTGAGTCTTGGGGCTATAAATTTGGGTACCCATTAAGTCCGCCGGTAATAAATCAGGAGTAAACTGTAAACGCTGAAACCTGGCCCCCACCACTTTGGCCAAAGCCTTGACCGCCGTGGTCTTAGCTAGACCAGGGACACCCTCTACTAAGATATGTCCCTCTAATAAAAGCCCCATCAAAAGACGCTCTAATAAATAACGTTGTCCCACTAAAATCTTGCCTGCTTCTTCTAAAGCGCTGGCCATGAGGGGTTGGTAGGATTGAACAAGGTTAAGTGTTTGTTTCAGTGCATCGTTCATCATGATTAAGCACCGACCTTTCTTATTAAAGCCCTAGTTTATTTTTTAATTTTTTACTCAAAGACGAATCTTTTTCTTCTAAAGTTTTCTCAAGTTCCTTAAAAAGTTCTTTTTGTTTTTTACTTAGGCGACTAGGCACTTTAACAAGTATTTCCACCTTAAGATCTCCATGTTTTTCTCTACCTACTCCTGGCATCCCTTGCTTTTTTAGACCTAAAACTTCTCCACTTTGCACACCAGGTGGCACTTCTAAGTCTAAGTCCTCACCGGAAGGCCCCTTAACCTTAAGGTGGATGCCTAAAGCCGCTTGAGCTACATTAATGGTCTTTTTAATCCAAAGATCTTGGCCTTCTCTTCTAAAATCTTTACTTTCTGCTACCCTTAAGACCACATATAAGTCTCCCGGAGACCCTCCAAGCCTTCCTTCCTCACCCTCTCCTCTAAGACAGATCTGCATACCGTGGTCTACACCAGCAGGTACCTTGACTTTAAGGTTCTTGATTTCTTGCAGGCGACCTCTTCCTAGACATTCCTCACAAGATTTTTCTACTGTCTGACCCTGACCTCCACAACTAGGACAGGTTGTAGAAAGGGTAAAAAAGCCTTGGCTCTGGACCACCTGTCCTCTACCCCCGCAGGTAGAACAGGTTTTAACTTGGGCGTCTTTAGGGTAACCCCTGCCTTCGCAAAGATGACAGGTCTTTTGCCTGGGCACTCGGAGTTCTTTTTCTACTCCTTGATAAGCCTCCTCAAAACTTAAGCTGAGTTCATAGTGGAGATCCCGACCGTGTCTAGGACCAGCAGAACGGGATCTTTGACGGCGCCCCATGCCAAAAAAATCCTCAAACAAGTCGCCAAAATGGCTAAAAATATCATTCATATTTCCATAACCATGATGCATCCCTTGCCGGTCTAGACCTTCGTGGCCATATTGGTCATAAATAGCTCGTTTTTGAGGGTCGCTTAAGACTTCATAGGCTTCACTAGCCTCTTTAAAGAGATCTTCCGCTTTTGGAGAAGTATTGCGATCAGGGTGGTATTCAAAAGCCTTTTTACGATAGGCTGCTTTGATCTCGCTCTCTTGAGCGCTTCTATCAATCTCTAATATTTGGTAATAACAAGTTTTCATAGAGGCGACCCCTTAACAAAGCCTTGATAGAAAGACAAATGAGTAGATAATAAGATGAGTTTTTATGTCAAATGACCTAAAAAAGTTAATTTATGGAATTAAATATTGAAGAAATTCTTTGGCTTTATCTCTCCAAGGGACAAAAAACCGAGCCCTTAAGCTTAAGCCTTGCCCAAGTGGAGTCTTGCTTTGACCAAGGCTTGGTAGAGCAACCCAAATTTACTAAAAAAACCTGGGTAGAAGCCTGGCAAAAATACTGGCAAGAAGAAGAAGCGATTTATCAACTGAATAAAAAAGACCTTATCTATCTCAAGCGTTTTCTTTATTCAGAACCCATCAATCAGCCCTTTAAGCCAGAAAACCTCCCTGATCAAAAACAGCCTAAGTCCTGGTTTTTAGAAATGTATCATAAAGTCTTACGCTTTGAGACCTCTCTAGAACTTAAACAATGGATTCACTTACTAGAAGGACCTCTTAAACAAAAATTTTTTTATGGGGAAAAATACAATTATAACAGTAAGTTTAAGAATTTTCTTAAACAATTACTTAAGAAAAAACCCAGCGTCATTCGTCACTTAGAATGCCTAGTAGAATCCCTTACTAAACCCCAACTAGCTGATCCCTTTGCTCTAGAAAAAGGACCCAAAAAAACTCCTACCGTCCTACCCTCCTTTAAAGATGCCTATCAAGGTCGGGAAAAAGAAAACAAACTCCAGTCTCTTCACAAAACCTACTATGAAGAGACAGCTAAAAAACCAGCACTCAAGGACGAAGAAAGCCTGGACTTTCTTGAAGAAATTGTCTCTTTAGAAGAAGAAAAAGACGACCAAGTCCCTTGACATTAACGGGCTTCGACCTATCTCTCCCACAGAGAAGGATAAAGTGGACAAAATAAAGTGCAAACCAATCGCTTTATTAAAATTATTTCTAAATTAAAAAAGGAACTACCATGGCAAAAAAGGGAAACACTACATCAAAAATCATCGGCATTGACCTAGGAACCACCAATAGTTGTGTCTCGGTCATGGAAGGTGGAGAGCCTAAAATTATTGCCAACCAGGAAGGTAACCGTACCACTCCTTCTGTAGTAGCTTTTACCAAGGATGGAGAAGTCTTGGTGGGCACAGCGGCTAAGCGACAAGCGGTAACCAACCCAGAAAACACCATCTATTCTATCAAGCGTTTTATTGGTCGAAAGTACGACGAGGTACCAGAAGAAATTAAAATGGTACCTTATAAAATAATCAAAAAAAGCAATGGAGATGTGGCTGTAGAGGCCCATGGTAAAGAATACGCCCCCCCCGAAATTAGTGCCAAGGTTTTGCGTAAACTCAAAGAAGCCGCTGAAGATTATCTAGGAGAAAAAGTCAACGAGGCCGTTATTACGGTTCCGGCTTATTTTAATGACAGTCAAAGACAGGCCACTAAAGACGCCGGTAAAATTGCCGGTCTAGATGTCAAACGTATTGTTAACGAACCCACCGCCGCAGCCCTTGCCTATGGTTTAGACAAAAAGAAAAACGAACTCATTGCTGTCTATGACTTTGGTGGTGGTACCTTTGATATCTCCATCCTAGAAGTGGGAGAAAACGTCGTCGAAGTAGTCTCCACCAATGGTGATACCCATTTGGGCGGTGATAATATTGACCAGGTCTTAATCAACTATCTTATTAGCGAATTTAAAAAAGACCAAGGCATCGATGTCAGCCAAGACCGCATGGTTTTGCAGCGTTTAAGAGAAGCTGCTGAAAAGGCCAAAATCGAACTCAGCAGTGCTATGGAGACGGAAATTAATCTTCCCTTCTTAACAGCCGATGCCAGCGGTCCTAAGCATATGAATCTTAAATTAAGCCGTGCTAAGTTTGAGTCTCTTTGCGAAGACTTATTCCTACGTAGTTTTGAGCCAGTTAAAAAAGCGCTTAGCGATGCGGGTAAAAAAGCTG
>JAGRNM010000084.1:714-6212 GCA_020440745.1 Deltaproteobacteria bacterium | reverse complement strand
CGCTCCCTTCTGTTTATCCAAAACTCCCAATGGCACTTTTAATCCCGTAGGAAAACCCAAAAAGTTCTCCACATAAAAAGGCACCGCTTGATTAAACTCCACATGCCCCGCACCCAAAGCAAGAGCTTCTTCCACATCCAAAGACACCGCATAAGTATAAGCACTAGTAGCTGGCAAAGGTGCTGGCATGGCTTGAGGGCCGTTCTCTCCCACCGTAAACTCCGTAGCATGCAGGCTTAAACTCTCTAAAGCTTGCGTGCTTCCATCGGGCAAAATAGCCTCCGCCGTGGTGCCAGGTTTAAACAGTAATGTAGCCTGTCTTTCCCCATCTGCATCGCTCTGCAAACTCCCAGAAGCCACTTCAATCTCAGCAGAACTAAGATCAATCACACTCACCTGAGAATCCAACTCCAACAAAACCACATCCTCTAAAATAAAATAATCCTGCCAAGTGGTTTTGGTATAACGCATGGAAGATAAATAACCTTCCCGCTCATAGACCACAGTCCATTGCCTACCACCATTAATCACCATGTCAAACCAACCATCTAAGCGACTCAAAGTCTGCCCATACTCAGGATGGTCTTTAATAGTGATCTTTACCCCAGGCAAAGCTTCCCCTTGAACATCCAACACCCTACCCCGAATCACTGCCACTCGCTTAGGCTCAATCGTAGCTGGATCCATCCCTGTTTGAACAGCATTAGCTCCCGTATACAAAAACTCAGTGGCAGAATAAACAGTCGTCGTTACTGTAGAATCTACCTCTGGTGCTAATTCTACAGGATCAGGTGGAATAAGAGACTGACCGTTTTCACAAAACTCCAAGTCTTCATCAATGACTTGATCGCAGTCATTGTCCAAACCATCACAAATCTCAGGACTACAAGCAGATTCAGGATTAGGGTCCATGACAGGAGGAGGATTCTCTCCTACCACAGGCGGTTGGGTGATCACACAATCACCACTAGCTTCACAATTCTGATTTAAATCAATATTAGAACTACCGCCACAATGATTGAGAAATATAATGAATAAAAAAAGAAAGGAAAAAGATTTTAGTAGTTGCATGGCCAAAGATCCTAGATAATAAAAGTTAAAAAACTTTCACCTTAACCAGGATCCTATAAGCCCACCCCTATCTAAAAAATAAAACTTAGGCAAGATTCTAGTATTTTAAGAATAAAATAATTAGTATAAATAACTTATCTTTAAAAAGAACTAGCCCTTCTATATAATAAACAACTAAAAAAACTAAACTCATGAAACAAAATTGGAAAGCCCAAAATCTAGCCGCCCATGGAGAACAAGCTCAAGAACAACTAGCTGGGCTGCAAAAACAATTTCCACAGCTAAAACTTACAAAAAGCCTAGAAAAAGCCCTTATCAAAACCCTAGGCAATGCTTTTTTCTTAAGCCGTTACTTAAGGCGCTCTCCAGAAACCCTAGCCCACTTATTTCAAGACCCCCAATGGCAGACTACTAAAAGTCTTAAAAATTACCAAAATCAAGAGCATTATCAAAAAGTCTTCCAAGCACCCAACAAAGACTCTGCCCAAAAACTCTTACTGGCTTTTAAATATCAAGAGCTTCTACGTATTAGTTTAAAAGATCTTGGCCTGGGAGTAGCCTTTGAAGAAATTGCCTTAGAACTTAGCGAACTTGCTTTGGCAATTATTCAAGCTAGCCTTCATACTTCTCTATTAAATCTAGGACTATCTTCAGAAATTTTAAAAAACTTTTCTATCCTTGCCTTAGGTAAGCTAGGCGGTTCAGAACTTAATTTTAGTAGCGATGTGGACTTAATTTATTTTTGCAAAACGCCTGATACAAAAGACACGTCTTTAGAGATTTTTCACAAATTAGCGCAAAACTTTACCCAAATACTTAATCAAAAAAGTCCCGAAGGTTTTCTCTACCGAGTAGATCTAGAACTAAGACCCCACGGAGCTCGTGGCGCCTTAGTCCCCACCTTAGAAGCTTTAGAAGAATATTATGAAAGCCTTGGTCAAAACTGGGAACGCATGGCTATGATTAGAGCTAAAGGCATTGCCGGTTCTTTAGCTCTTAGCCAAATTTTTATTCAAAGTATCCAACCCTTTGTCTATCCTAGACACTCAGACTATGCTTTTTTAGAGGACCTAATGGCCATGCGCCAAAAGATTTTGTCAAACCTCAAAAACACTAGCAATGACAACTATCATGTCAAACTTGGCCAGGGAGGTATCCGCCAATTAGAGTTTTTTGTGCAAAGTTTTCAGGTGTTATATGGAGGAAAACAAAGCCAACTGCAAAACCCCTCTTTACTAAAAGCCCTAAAAAATTTAGAAAAACTAAAACTCTTAAAAGCCAGCGACGTCACCCAACTCAAAGAAGCCTACGTTTTTTTAAGGACTGTAGAAAATCGTCTACAACAAATGGAAGAACGACAAACCCATCAATTACCTAAAGATCCTCTGGCACAAACAGCACTTCTAAGAGGACTGGGTTATGAAGACGATTTAGAACAAGCACAAAAAGATTTTGAACAAAAATTAAATCAACACCGTCAAGTGATTAGCAACCACTTTGACAAATTATTAAGCTAAAAATGACCACTACTTTAAAACAACAAATAAGCGAAGCCAAAGGTTTAGAAGAAAAACTAGAAATCTTGGGGGACTACCAAAACAAGCAATTGCTTAGTTTAGAAAAAAAACCACTCACTACTCTAGAAGAACTCCAAGAACTTAGCTTAAGCTTAAGCCTTATTGCAGAAGAAATTCTTCAATCAGCTCAATCGATTGCCGAAAAAGAAATGCGTCCACGCTATGGATTGCCCCGCATCAAAGACAATGACGGACAATACCTACCCAGCCATCTTGCCCTAATTGGCATGGGCAAATTAGGTGCTCAAGAACTTAACTTTGGCAGCGATTTAGATTTAATTTTTGTCTTTGAAAAAAGTGGCTCTACTCAAGGAGGAGAAAAACAAGTCTCTAATCAAGAATATTTCACCAAATTAGTTCAAAGAATCATCAACTACTTAAGCTTACATACCAGAAGAGGAAAGCTCTACGAAGTAGATACAGAACTAAGACCTTCAGGACAAGCCGGAGCCTTAGTTACTCCTTTAGAATCTTGGCTTGCCTATTATCAAAAAGGAGCGGACTTTTGGGAACACCAAGCCTTACTTAAAGCCAGACTACTTAATCCAGGAGGAAGTTTTTCTAAAGCCTTTGAAGGCTTATTTAATCGTTTAATTTTTCTTAAAAAATTTCCTGAAGATTTAAATACTAAGATCTACCAGTTAAGAGAACGCATCGAAAAAGAACTAGCTAAAGAAACTAATACCCGATGGGATTTTAAAAAAGGTTATGGAGGCTTAATGGATATTGAATTTGCTATTCAATATCTAAGCTTACGCTATGGGCACTTCTATCCAGAAATAGTCAAAAGACAAAGCATGACGGCTTTAGAAGCTATTAAAATCAAAAATCTTATTTCCCAAGAAATTTCAGAAGACTTTAAAGAAGCCTATTTATTTTACCGCCGTCTAGAAAAAACCTTACGTTGGGATCTAAACCTAAAAGACACCTACATAGAAAACCAATCCGATTACATCCATCAGGTAGCAGAAAAAATGAAACTACAAGTAGAAGAATTTAGAGAAAGCTTTAAAGAAAAGCGCTACAAAGTAAGAGAACATTACAAAAAAATACTAAAGCTAGAAAAGACCTCTAACTAGCATAGGCCCGCTCATTAACTTCTTCTTCCTCTTTGCAATCAATACAAAGAGTGGCAACAGGCCTTGCCTCTAAACGTTTACGCCCAATAGGTTCGCCGCAAGACTCACACTCTCCATAGGTGCCTTTTTCTATCTTAACTAAGGCTCGATCGATTTTAGTCAGCAAAATACGCTCACGATCTCTTAACCTTTGATTCATAGCTTGATTGGTCTCAGAACCTGCCATATCAACTTCATCAGGCATATCATCAGGATTAAGAGCCATAGAATTTTCTTTAAGAGACTCTTGAGTCTGAAGTAGAGCTTCTCGTCTTTCTTCTAAAATCTTTTTAAAATGATCGAGGTCTTTTTTATTCATAGTTTTCTCTTCTAAAACAAGATATCTAAGCTAATGTAAGAATTGAGGGCGCACTCTTATGAAAGAAAAGACAAGCCCTTGTCAACCTAAACATTTTAGACGCTCTGTGACAAATCGTCAAAAGCAAGAAAGCCTTTTAGAAGATAAACGCTTGATTTTAAGCAACTTTTAAGCCTAAAAACCTAACATGACAAAAGCAAAAAGCTTTGAAAAAGCTCTAGAAAAGTTAGAAGAACTTGTGAAGTCCTTAGAAGAACCTGCCTTACCTTTAGAAAAAGCACTCAAGCTTTTTGAAGAAGGTTTAAAGGAAGTGCGTTTTTTAGAAAAACAACTTCAAGAAGGTGAAGCCAAGGTCGAAAAACTAATTCAAAGCAAGCAAGAACTCAAAACAGAAAGTTTCTCTTAAATGACTCAAAATTTTTCCTTAAAATCTTATCTAACTGAAGGTAAAAAATTAATCGAAGACTATTTAAATAAATGCCTTCCCGCACCTCAAACCTGGCCCGAAACCTTACATCAATCTATGCATTATTCCCTCATGGCTGGAGGCAAAAGATTGCGCCCCATTTTATGTCTAGCCAGCACCGAGTGTTTGGGAGGCAATCAAGAAGAAGCTCTTGCTGCTGCGGCTGCCTTAGAAATGATTCATACTTACTCTTTGATTCATGACGACTTACCCGCTATGGACGATGATGATTTAAGACGAGGACGTCCCACCAATCATAAAGTCTATGGAGAAGCCATGGCTATTTTAGCAGGAGACGCCCTTTTAACCGAGGCCTTTCGACTTTTAAGTCTTAGTCACTACCCTCAAGACCCACTAAGCAGACTCCAATTAATCCAAATCATTGCCGAAGCTTCAGGCAGTCAAGGCATGGTAGGAGGTCAAGCTATTGATCTCTTAAGCGAAGGTAAAAAAATTACTTTAGAAGCCTTAGAAAAAATTCATCAAAACAAAACAGGCAAACTAATCTTAGCCAGCGTCCAAGCTGGAGCATTAATAGCAGGAGCTCAAGGAGAAGACTGGAAAAGACTTAGCCGCTTTGCTCAAAATATTGGATTAAGTTTTCAAATCGCAGATGACATCCTGGATATTGAAGGTGGAGAAGATATAGGAAAAGACCTAGGAAGTGACCTTGAAAAAAACAAAGCTACTTACCCTGCTCTATTAGGATTAGAAGCAAGTAAAAAAAGAGCTAAGGCCCTGATGGAAGAAGCCCTCGACTGCTTAAGTATTTATGGAGAAAAAGGCCAAGCGCTAAAAGCCATTGCCGAGTATGTTGTTAGTCGCAAAAATTAAGCACAAGATTATTAAACCAATTTTTCTAAGCATAGGAAAACCATCCCCATGCAAAGCATTGTCTACTATCCCGGCCAAGGCTTGATCTTAGAAGAAAAACCTCTGCCAAACAT
>JAGRNM010000084.1:0-681 GCA_020440745.1 Deltaproteobacteria bacterium | reverse complement strand
TTCTACAAGTAGAAGCCTGCGGCATCTGCGGAACAGACCTTTTAAAAATTGATCGTCAGCTTCCCAAAGTCCCTGTCGTCTTAGGCCATGAATTATGCGGTGTAGTTACTCAAACCGGCAAAGGTGTCTCAAACTTTAAACCAGGAGACCGCATGGTAGTAGCCCACCATGTCCCCTGTCAAAGCTGCCATTATTGTCTCCATGGTAATCCCTCCATGTGTTTACACTTTAAATCCACCAACTTGGATCCAGGAGGATTTAGCGAATACTTAAGGGTCCCTGCCCAACACGTCCAACACACAGCTTTTAAAGTACCTCAAAAACTAAAAAGCGAATTTGCCCTCATGACCGAGCCTTTAAGTTGTTGTATCCGCAACATCAGAAGAGCTAACCTTAAAAAAAACGATGTCGTCGTTATTATTGGCATGGGGTCCATTGGTTTGATGAGCCTACAACTACTCAAACTGCAAGAGTGCCAAGTCATTACCCTTGATCTAAAAGAAGAAAGACGAGATTTAAGCCTTAAACTAGGAGCTGATTTTAGTTTTACCCAAGCGGACGATGCCTTTACAAAAAGTTTAGAAAAAATCAGTCAGGGTCGGGGAGCAGATTTAATCATTTTTACCGCAGGCAACCATCAGCTCTTTTCCCAAAGTTTTCAATGGATTCGCAATGGAGGTT
>JAGRNM010000083.1 GCA_020440745.1 Deltaproteobacteria bacterium | reverse complement strand
TAAAAATTTTCAAAATCTATTAAAAATCTATGGAAGTGCTTGAACCTTGGATAGATTTTATCTAACGTTTGAGGGAGGCTTAAGAAGTCTTAAGTCAGTTTTCTTGATGGGTCCTTTTCTAGGCAATAAAGTTTTTGGAAAATGATGGATCAAGAAAAAGCCTCTAGAGAAGCATTGAGAAGGAATGATAGGCATGGACACTGGGAGCAGCATTTTGAAAAAAAGCACTCGAGATTCAGCTTTGGTGCATAATAAAGTCAAGGAAGTGCGAGAAAAGCACCTCATGAGTAAGGCCGAGCTGGCTCGAAAAGCAGGCTTGAGCGCTTTAACGATTGATCGGGTAGAACGAGGTATTCCTTGTCGTATGGACACCAAGCGAAAGATTATTTTGGCCTTGGGCTATCAATTAAAGGACAAGGATAAGGTTTTTCCTGAAAATTAAAATACTTCTGCTTTTTTAATTAATCTTCTATTCATTTCATCATGCAATCACTTAGTCGACTTCGTTATCTTACCAGCGGCGAGTCCCATGGACCGGGCCTAACTAGTATTGTAGAAGGCTTACCCAGCGGTTTGTCCTTATCGGTGGAGGATATTAATCGTGATTTAGCCCGTCGTCAAAAAGGCCATGGCCGTGGTGGAAGAATGAAAATCGAAAAAGATGAAGTGACGATTCGTGCTGGATTGCGTCATGGTAAGACCTTGGGTTCGCCTCTGTGTTTGTTAATCGAAAACCGCGATTGGCAAAATTGGCAAAATGAGATGAGTCCTAGTGAACCCACTGAGCCTTTAAAGAGGGTAGTTAAAAGGCCCCGTCCTGGTCATGCGGATTTAGTAGGAGGATTAAAGTATCATTTTAGGGATTTGCGTAATGTCTTAGAGCGTTCTAGCGCCAGAGAAACCACGAGTAGGGTAGCAGTAGGCGCGGTGTGTCGCCGATTTTTGGAAGATTTTGGTGTTAAGATAGGGGGCCATGTTTTGCAGGTAGGACCACTCCGTGCTCAACAGAGGCCTGATAGTGTTAAGGCTATTTGGGATAAGACAGAGGACAGCCCTTTACGTTGTTTTGATAAAAAGGTGGAGGGGCAAATGGTGGCTTTAATTGATGAAGCCAAGAAAAAAGGCGACTCTTTAGGGGGTATTTTTGAAGTTTATGTAGAGGGTTTGGTGCCTGGTATTGGTAGTTATGTGCACTGGGATCGTAAGTTGGATGGGCGTTTGGCTCAGGCCTTGTTGAGTATCCAAGCAGTGAAGGGGATGGAGATTGGCGAGGGTTATCAAGGAGCCCAGAGTTTTGGTTCTCAGGTCCATGATGAAATCGCCTATGATGATCAAGCAAAGCACTTTTATCGTTTAAGTAATCGGGCTGGTGGCTTAGAGGGTTCGATGACTACTGGAGAGCCTTTATTAGTCAGGGGTTTTTTAAAGCCTATTAGCACTCTTTATAAGCCCCTTAAGACGGTGGATATTGACACTAAGGCAGAAGAAGCCGCTAGTGTGGAGCGTAGTGACACCTGTGCTATTGCTGCGGCAGCAGTTATTGGAGAGGCTGTGGTCGCTATTACTTTAGCCGATGCTTATTTAGAAAAGTTTGGGGGGGATAGTATGGAGGAGTGTTTAAGAAATTTTAAAAGCTATCAAGAGCAGATCAAGGCTTATTAAGCTTAGCTCTAAAAGATCTTTTCCCGATCATGAAAAAAATTCAACAAAGCATCTTACTTGCGGGCATGATGGCTTCAGGTAAGTCAACTGTCGGAAAGTTATTGGCCAAAAAACTTCATTTGCCTTTTTGGGATACGGATCAAGAAGTTGAAAAATCTAGAGGCAAGTCTATTAATCAAATTTTTGCAAAAGAGGGTGAAGCGGCTTTCCGTCGTTATGAGCTTGAGGCCATTGAGGCCTGTTTAGCTAAGGGACCAGCAGTCTTAGCCTTGGGAGGCGGAGCCGTTTGTTCTAAGGCTAAATTAAAAAAACTTTCTCAAGCTGGCAGTTTAATTTTGCTTAAGGCCAAGCCTGCTAACTTAATTAAACGTCTTCAAGATGACCAATCCCGTCCTTTATTAAAAGGAGATTTAGAAAAAAAGTTAAGCAAGCTTTTGGCAAAGCGAGAGTCTTTTTATCAAAGTATTCCTTTTAAAGTAGTGACTGATGATAGATCTCCCGATGAGCTTGCTAAAGAAATTAGTCAGCGTTTAATAAGTGAAAAATCAGCTCTTTGGGTAGGTTTAGGCAAGCGTTCTTACCCCTTATACTTTCTTAAAAACAGCGCTAAGCTTTTGCCTTGGATACTTAAAGCCCATTTGCCTTCTAAAAAACTAGTTTTAGTGACCCATCGTCTTTTGGATTCTATGTATGGAAAAAACTATTTGAAGGCTCTTTCTAAAGACTTTGAGGTTTCTAAAATTATCTTGCCCGATGGTGAGCAGCATAAAAATCTAGCAACTATGGAAAAACTCTACACCCAACTAGTCAAGGTAGGAGCAGAC
This sequence comes from Deltaproteobacteria bacterium, assembly GCA_020440745.1. Lineage (GTDB taxonomy): Bacteria > UBA10199 > UBA10199 > DSSB01 > DSSB01 > JAGRNM01. The sequence continues at coordinate 3,792 of JAGRNM010000083.1, read as the reverse complement.
CGAGAGACTACTTTGATTGCCTTAGGTGGAGGAGTTTTAGGAGACATGGTGGGTTTTGCAGCGGCCACTTATTTAAGAGGGGTTCCTTTTGTGCAAATTCCTAGTACCCTCTTGGCTCAGGTAGACAGCTCTATCGGCGGTAAGACTGGTGTGGATTTGCCCCAGGGAAAAAACTTAGTGGGGGCCTTTTATCAGCCCAAACTAGTCATTATGGACGAGACTCTACTCAAGACTTTGCCTAAGCGAGAATTTGTCGCTGGCTTAGCAGAGGTCATCAAGTATGCAGCTATTTTTGATGGGGAGCTTTTTCAGAATCTACAAAAACGGATGAAGTCTATTTTAGCCACGCCTGGAAAAGGAATGGAAGATATCATCCGTCGTTCTTGCGAATGGAAGGCCTATGTGGTGGAAAAAGACGAAGAAGAACGCTCTGGTTTGCGTTCTTTATTAAATTTTGGGCATAGTCTGGGGCATGCGATTGAATCTTTAAGCTCTTATGCTAAGTATCGTCATGGAGAGGCCGTAGCGATAGGTATGATCTATGCGGCTAAGCTTAGCTCTCATCGTTTTGGATTTCCTCAAAAATCCCTAGAAGCCTTAGTTAATTTAATCAAAAGTGCTGGTTTGCCTGTGGATTTTCCTAAGTATTCCCATGCCCAATATCTTAATGCTTTAAAACAAGATAAAAAAAGACTGTCAGATCAGATTAATTTTGTTTATTTAAAGAAAATCGGTCAGGCCTTTACTCAAAAAACGGATTTGTCCGAGGTATTACAAATTTTATAAAACAATAACGGAATACGCGATGTTTGAACTAGACCCTCTTTATCATACCGAAAGCATGGTCAAATTGCTCAAAGAACAGGGTTCTCCCCAATTGGCCAGGGATTTAGCTAAAAAAATTTTAGAGAAAAACCCTCATTTAGATTCGGTTCGTACTTTATTAAGCCAGTTAGAAGAAGAGGCTGAGGCTAATTTTGAGAAGTTTTTACAAAAAGGCCGAGAACATCGTGAGACTTCTCAAGAGGCTAAATCTAGTGAGGTAAAGCATGAGCAAAACTAAAAAATTAAAGATATTAGTTTTGCACGGTCCTAATCTCAATCTTTTGGGAGACCGAGAGCCAGGTATCTATGGAAAGACTTCTTTAGAAGAAATTAACAAAAGCCTAGAGAAGCTTGCCAAAGAACTTGGCGTTGGTCTCCATGCCGAGCAATATAATGGCGAAGGAGAACTAGTACAAGCTATCCAAGAAGCAAGGACTCAGTACGATGGACTTTTGCTTAATCTAGCAGCTTATACCCATACTAGTGTGGCTCTTCGTGACGCAGTAGCCGCCGTTAAAATACCTGCTGTGGAAGTGCATCTTAGTAATATTTATCAACGGGAGACCTTTCGCCATCAATCATTGATTGCGCCAGTGGTCTTAGGTCAGGTCAGCGGCTTTGGAGCTTATTCCTATGTCCTAGGTTTGAAGGCATTAGTGCATGGACTCAAAGAAAGAAAAAACTAACATAACCGGTGTGGCTAAGTCTTGGTTTGGCAAGCTAAAATCTACTTTACAAAAGAGTGGCAAGCCAAAAACCTTACGTGACTTAGAGGTCAAAGCTGCAGAAAATCCTAAAGACTTAAGGATCAAACTACAGCTGGGTCGAGAATACTTTAAAAAACAAGACGTTCTAAACGGCATTGCCCTCTATAGAGAAGTAGGGGAAAAATACATTGAGGATAATTTTTCTCTTAAGGCCATTGCTGTCTACAAAGAAATACTTAAATATTCTCCTCGCTCGGTAGAGTTTAATGAAAAACTGGGCGATTTATTTCTTAAAATGCATATGCATCATGATGCTGGGCAACAATATCAAATTGCAGCTCATTATTATCAAAGTCATCAAGATTTGGATGAGGCTATTCGACTTACTCAGAAGCTCTTAACAGCCAGACCTAAAGAAGTTACTCCTCGCATGCATTTGGCAGAGCTTTATTTTTTAAAAGGAGATGAAGAGTCCTCTTTAAAAGAATACGAGCGCTTAGCTTTTAACCTGCGCAAAGAAAAAAAAGATTGGACCTCTCTGGCTGAAGTCTACGAAAAAATCTTATATCGACGTCCGGCAGAGCGGTCTTTATTAAAAGAGCTTTGCGTTTTTTATTTAAAATTAAACAAGCCAGCAAAAGCTTTATTAAAAATAGAAAAGTATAATTTGACTAAAGACGAAGCCTTTAAGCCTATCTATAAAAAAGCTTTAGAAATGAAGGAGAAGTCTTCATGAAAAAGCTGCAGTCCCTTCGTGGTATGGAAGATCTTTATGAAGAGCTGCAGGTCAGGCTTTGGCAAGAGGTGGAGTCAAAGGCAGCTGTGATCTTTGAAAAGGCTGGTTTTACTGAGATTCGCACCCCTATTTTAGAACTTAAAGAACTCTTTGCAAGAGGCGTGGGAGAAACCAGCGATATTGTCAGTAAGGAAATGTATGAGCTAGAAGATCGTAAGGGGCAAAAGTTAGCACTTCGTCCTGAAGGAACCGCTAGCGTGGTTAGGGCTTTCATTCAGCATTATACTTCTCATCAAATCCAAGAGGGGCGTTTTTATTATAAGGGGCCCATGTTTCGTTACGAAAGGCCACAGGCTGGTCGTCTAAGACAGTTTCATCAGATTGGGGCCGAGCTCTTTGGTAGTAACCATCCCATGGCTGATGTGGAGATGATTAGCCTTTTAGAAAAACTTCTACGATCTTTGCATTTAAAAGAGATAAGCTTACAAATTAATAGCTTGGGATTGCCTGAGGAAAGACAGGCCTATCGAGAGGCCTTACAAGGCTTTTTAAAAAAAATAGAAGACCTTTTTAGCGAGGATTTTAAGGAAAGAGTGCAAAAAAATCCCCTGAGAGTTTTGGACTCTAAAGACCCTAAGGTGCAGGAAGCTTTAAAAGAAGCCCCCAAGTTAGAATTTTTTTTAAGTGAAGAAAGTCGAGTGCATTTTAAACAAGTGCAAGAATTTTTAGATCTCCTTAAGATTGACTACCAAATCAATCCTTATTTGGTGCGTGGTTTGGATTATTATGATCAAACGGTCTTTGAATTTTTAAGTGGTGATTTAGGAGCTCAAAACGCTGTGGCTGGTGGCGGTCGCTATAATCATTTGGTGGCTTCCTTTGGAGGGCCTTCTGTTCCTGCAGTAGGTTTTGCCTTAGGCATGGAACGTTTGGTCTCTTTATTGGATACAAGTTTATTAAAAACCCAAGCCAAGCGCGTTTATTTTATTGCCTTAGACTTGGAATCCACCAAGCTATTATTGCCTAAACTAGAAGAACTTAGACAAGATGCTGTGATTGCCCAAATAGACTTAAGCGAAGGATCTCTAAAAGCTAAACTCAAGCGAGCTCATCGTTGGGAGGCAGACTTAGTGATCATTTTGGGAGAAGGCGAGAGACAAAAACAAAGCTTTTTAGTCAAAGACATGGCTAGCGGTGAACAATTTGAATTAAGCTGGCAAGACTTTAGAAAAAAACTAAAATTAAATAACTAGCTAAGACGTTAAAATTTTTTTCCATTAATAAAATTAAAGTCGATGTTTTCTATTCTCTCCCATCTATTTAAATTATTGCTATTAGCGACTATGTTAGGAGCAAGCTTATCTTGTAGTTCTAGAGCCTTACCTCAAAAGGTAGATAAGGGTTATGGACCTTGTGTGGAATATGATCCTTATTGTAGCACTAAGACCTGCCGCACTGACGAGCGGGGCTGTCGGGTTTGCGATTGTCAAGAAGACTTGGTGTCCGATCCCCATTCTAACAGGG
>JAGRNM010000082.1 GCA_020440745.1 Deltaproteobacteria bacterium | reverse complement strand
AACATCCGTGACAGAAGCTCCTTTTCCTGATGTGGCTCAGGATCTATGGTTCGCTAAATATGTGGCCGCTAATAAACAAGAAGCAGTGATTAGAGGCTTTTTAGATGGAGAATTTAAGCCTGCCAATCAACTAACACGTGCTGAATCTGCTACTTTCATTAATCGTGCAATGTCTAAAGTCATGCCCTAATAGGAGAGGAGAATCATCATGAAAAATTTTGTAAACATAATAAAAATAAATCTTTTAATTTTAATGTTAGCCTTGACAGGAATAAGCTCTGCTCAAGCCGCTTGTGGTGATAATCTCTTCTTAAGAGGCCATCGGGTTGGTGTGGAGTATGACCAGATCCTGGATAGTAATAACCTCAATGCTCCTAGCGTCACGATCCCTGGAGATAGCAATCGTTTAGCTGCAGAAGGTGAGCAAGTAAGCCTAAGCCTCAATGCCAATGATGCCGATGGAGATAACCTACACTTTTTTTGGCGTTTGCAAGGTAGTTGTGACTTTAGTTTGGATGTTTGTAACTACGCTAGTGACTACAGTCAAATTTTGGTCACGGTTAATGGCGGAGTCAATTCTTCTTGCGTGGTGCGGGCCTTTGCTGCGGATGGTAAGGGAAAAGTAGGTTCGGCTGTTGTCTCTTTTATGCAAGATAGTGACAATGATACTATCCCAAACCCTTATGATGCTTTTCCCAATGACCCTAACGAGTGGAAAGACAGCGACGGCGATGGTATTGGTGATAGTGCTGATAATGATGACGATAACGATGGAGTCCCCGATGGTAGCGATCTATGTCCTTTGACCAATCCTCAGGGTCTAGACTTTAATAATGATGGTTGTGCTGATACCTTGGGACTTTTGGTAAATTCTATTGATACCTTGGTCAGTCACCATGGGATTGCTAATTCGCTTAAGGTCAAACTAGAAGCGGCTTTAAAATCTTGCCAAGGGGGCAGGGTAGGTACGGCTCAAAATCAACTGGAGGCTTTTATTCATGAGGTTCAAGCCCAAAGCGGTAAGCATATTAGTGAAGAAGTCGCCAACCTCTTAATTAATATGGCTCAAGCTTTAATCGACGCCCTTAGTGGGGCAAGTTTGGACCAAAATCTAGATGATGTGATTGATGTCTGTGCCGAAGTTTCCAGTATGGAACTCTCAACTATCCCCAGTGGAGGAGAGGCTGTTCCACCAGCACCTGCAGGTTGTTCTTTAAGAAGACGTCCTTAAAAAAAATAAATCCCTTAGATCCTTAAAAGCCAAGCTAAGTATGCTTGGCTTTTTTTATGTGTTTATTTTTTAATTTAATCTTTTAATTTAATTTTTTTAACTTGTTTTGGAGGAATATAGCCGTGGTCTAGGTACCACTTGACCGCTTTTTTAAGAGCCTGGCGGGGACTGCTTTGAGGTAAGCCCAACTCACGCACGGCTTTGCCAGCATCAAAGAACATGAATTTTTTAGCTAATTGGACTGCTTCTTTTTCGATAGCAGGGACGCTGCCGCTGAGTTTGGCCCAGCCCTCACTAAACCAAGCGGCCATTTGGGCAACAGGATAGGGTATTTGAAATTTGGGAGCAGGAAGTCCTGTGATCTCTGCTAAAAGCTCTAGGATTTCTTTTAGCCTTAGATTTTGGTTGCCCAAAATATAACGTTCTCCCACCTTGCCTTTTTCGGCCGCCAGGAGATGGCCTTGGGCGCAGTCGTCCACGTCGATTAAGTTTAAGCCCGTCTCAATATAGGCAGGCATTTTTCCTTTTAAAAAATCCAAAATCATTTTTCCAGTGGGAGTGGGTTTGACATCTCTAGGACCTACCGGTGCGCTAGGATTGACAATGACAATGGGCAGACCCTTTTGAGCTAGCTTAAGAGCCTCTTCTTCTGCCAAAAATTTAGAGCGTTTGTAATGACCTGAGCAGTCCTCTAGACTTAAAGGACTTTCTTCTGTTCCCGGCGAACCGTCCAAAGGAATACCAATAGCGCCTACGGTAGAAGTATAGACCATTTTTTGTACACCTGCCTTGTCCCCAGCCTCTAGAATATTTCGGGTACCTTCCACGTTGCTGGCATAGATTTCTTGGGGCTTAGGGTTGTAAAAGGTGTATTGGGCGGCTACATGATAAAGTTCATCCACTCCTTTTAAGGCTTCTTGTAAGCTCTTGATATCTCTTAGATCACCCCAGGCTACCTCGACGCTTAGGTCTTTTAAAAGTTCTCGATTGGATTGGGGGCGGGAGAGTATTCTGACCGATTTACCTTGGCTTAGAAGAGCTCGAGTCACAGCGTTGCCCACAAAGCCAGTGGCCCCTGTTACTAAAGCACGTTTTTGTTGAGAAGAGTTCATGAGGAGAAGAGTCATATCATGGGCTTTAAAAAAGGGGCAATGGTGAAAAGGATAAAAAAAGGCCCCGTCTCTTCATTGGATCTTAAGAGAGACGGGGCATAACCTATTGGAATAAGGGAGAGATGAAGAAAAGTCCTTATTATTTTTTACAAGACGCCTTGCCTCTAAAAAAGGTTTTAGAAAATTTTAAAGGGTTTAAAAATCACATTCTGGAAGGGCTTTTAAGCCATATAAGTCTTGGCAGGGGGCCTTTTTGATAGCTTCTAGGCATTTTTCAAGGCCTTTTTGAGTGGTTTTTAAAGTAGATGAGTTAGCAGCGTTGCTTTTTTCTAATAAGCTAATGCAGGAATTAAGCTCCCCATTCAATTGGGGTTCGCAAGTGGTTCTAGCTTGGCAGAGGGTTTCAAAAAAGGGTTTAGAGACCTGAGGGCCTTCTAAGCTAGCTCCGGAGCAAGCGCTTAGGATTAATAAAGAGAATGCTTGAATTTTTTTAAGCTTCATTAGAAAGCCTTTCTATCGGGTTTAACAAGGGGTGTCTAGTTTCTTAGGAGTTTTTGATGAAAGCCATGACATTAAGAGCGCACGGTGGCCCTGAAGTTTTACAATTAGAAGAATTGCCTGATCCTATTCTTCAAGCAGACCAGGTTTTAGTACGTATCAAGGCAGTGGCGCTTAACCATCTGGATCTTTGGATTAGGCAGGGCTTACCTCATCTTAAACACCAGTACCCCCATCTTTTGGGTAGTGATATTGCCGGTGAGATTGCTGGCTTGGGTAGTTTGGTAAAAGGCTTTGAAGTGGGTCAAAAGGTTTTGGTTCATCCAGGTCTAAGCTGTGGACGTTGTGAGTCTTGCTCGCTGGGTTGGGATAACCTTTGTCCCCATTACCAAATTTTAGGCGAGCATGTTTCCGGTGGTTATGCTGAATTAATTGCACTGCCACCTCGTAATCTTTTGCCCTTTCCCAAAAATTTAAGCTTTGCTGAGGCTGCTTGTACGCCTCTAGTTTTTTTGACCGCTTGGCAGATGTTAGTGGAACGAGCTAAAATTCGTCCTGGTCAACGGGTCTTGATCCATGGGGCTACTTCAGGCATGGGCAGTGCGGGTATTCAAATTGCTAAACTCTTTGGCTGTGAGGTCTTGGTAACTGCTGGTAGTGAAGAAAAACTAGCTTGGGCAAAAGACTTGGGCGCCGATTTTTTGATTAATTATAAAAAAGAGAATTTTTTAAAAAAAATCACGGATCACTTTGGAAAATACTCGGTAGACGTGGTCTTTGAGCATGTGGGCAAGGCCCTGTGGCAGGATAGTCTTCTCTGTCTAAAATGGGGCGGAATTTTGGTAACCTGTGGGGCGACAAGCGGTTATGAAGTAAAAACAGACCTAAGACAGATTTTTTTTCGTCAAGTGCAGGTATTAGGCTCAACCATGGGTCGTCGTGGGAGACAATTTGAGATCTTAAGGCATTTGGAAGCAGGTCGTCTTAAGCCTGTTTTGCATGGGATTATGCCCTTAGAAGAAGCTCAAGCAGCCCATCGGCTTTTAGAGTCTAGCCAACACTTTGGGAAAATAGTCTTAGAACCCTAATTGTGAGGATTATTTAGATGAACGCATTTAAAAAAATCATTTTGCTTTTGATTTGTTGGGTACTTTTGCCTCTGCCTCTAGGAGCTCAGGAAAAAAACTCAGACACTAAGATAGAAAAACAAGAAACTCTCCAAGAACAAAATACTCAAGTAGAGTTTAAAGAAGACAAGTCTTCTAAAAAATCTAAAAAGAAAAAAAATAAAAAGCATAGTCAATCCTCTAAAGAAACTATTGCTAGACCTAATCAGGTGGCTAATGTGATGGCAGAGGCTTGGTGTCAAAAATATGAAGAGTGCGCTGATCAAGGAGAGATAAGTCCTGACTTATGTAGAGAAACCATGAGAACTTCTTTTAAAGAAGGTTTTAAAAGGCCTTATCAAGGGAATCCCGTAGAAGTGACCGAGTCCACCTTATTCCAGTGCGAAGCCAATATTAAAAAGGCTTCTTGCCAGGATCTTAATAAAATGAATGCATTAAAAGGTTGTGAGTTTATTGTTTATCTCAACCGTGAGTAAGGCTGTCTTTATAAAAAAAGGCACTTCCTTAAAAGAAAGTGCCTTTTGGTTTTATTAATAAAAATTAAATTTAGAAGCGGATTTTTAAAGCCGACTCATCACCGCTTAAAAGCGCTTTTGATCTAGCCTTGGTCTGAGGCAAAATATTGCTGACAAAAAAGCGAGCTACTTTGACTTTGCTTTCGTAGAATTTAGCTTCTTCATCTTCTTCGCAGATTTTACTTTTAGCTTCTTCTTCTGTGGCTCCTTTTGCTTGCCAGATAGCCTCTAACTTACTCAAAGCTAAGACTGCTTGATCTGTCAGTAACCAAGCCAAAACCACATCTCCCATATTATAAAGATAAGAAATAGAGTGGAGTTGGGGTTGGTCAAAGTTTTTAGTCATAGCCCATTCGCCTAGCTTCATGGTAATCATACCCAGATCGTCGTTAGCTTTTTTCAAGGAGGCGACCTCTTCTTTTAAAGCGGGGTGCTCCGCTTGCTTGGCACAAAAGCCCGAAAGATCTTCGTAGAGCTCTCTAAATAATTGACCTTGGTTAAGCCCTAATTTACGAGCAATTAGGTCCAAGGATTGGATGGCATTGGTGCCTTCGTAAATAGAGGCAATTTTGACATCCCTCATGAGTTGCTCAACGGGGTATTCGCTACAATAGCCATAACCTCCGTGGGTTTGGATGGCTAACTCGGTTACCTTAAAGCCCATATCAGAGCAATAAGCCTTACAAATAGGTACTAAAAGATCGATACGGTTTTGTGCCTTTTGAGCAGCGGCCTCGTCTTTTTGGGTCTTGGCTAGGTCTTCTTGGTAGGCACTATAAAGTAACAAAGCTCTCATACCTTCGACATAAGCTTTTTGGGTAATCAGCATGCGACGTACGTCGGGGTATTCAATAATTAACTTACCGCCTCCTTGAACGCGCTCTTTGGCATAGCGTAAAGCAGCTTCGTAAGCAGCGCCGGCGGTAGCTTGACCTTGCAAACCCACACCTAGACGGGCTTCGTTCATCAACTGAAACATCATGCGCATGCCTTTGCTTTGCTCGCCCACTAAATAACCAATACAGGTGTCGTTGTCGCCAAAGCTTAAACTGCAGGTAGCAGAGCCTTTAATACCCATCTTATGCTCAATATTAACGCACTTAACATCATTGCTTTCGCCTAAACTACCATCGGCATTAACACGAAATTTAGGTACTACAAAAAGGCTGATTCCTTTGGTGCCAGGGGCATCGCCTTCTACGCGGGCTAAGACTAAATGGACAATGTTATCCGTCATGTCATGGTCACCGCTAGAGATAAAAATTTTGTTACCTTTAATTTTATAGTGGTCGCCTTCTTTGACAGCGCTAGTGGTAATGTCACCGACGGCAGAACCTGCTTGAGGTTCGGTCAAACACATGGTGCCACCCCATTCGCCGCTATACATTTTGGGGACGTAAGTTTTGGCAAGTTCTTCGGTGGCAAAAACTTCGATCAAGTGAGCCGCGCCTCGGGTAAGACCGGGGTACATGGCAAAGGCCACGCTAGAACCTGTAAAAAACTCACCGCAAGCCTCTGTCAAAACCATGGGTAAGTTTTGGCCGCCATAGGTGGTAGGGACATCCATGGCTAAAAAACCATTGGCAGCAAAATTTTTGTAAGCTTCTTTAAACCCCGGAGGGGCCTTGACGGTGTCGTTTTCGTGAATACAGCCAATCTCGTCAGATTTTTTGTTGAGAGGAGCAATTTCCTTTTGGGCAAATTTTAATCCTTCGCTTAAGATGGCATCGTATTCGTCCCGGCCAAAACCCTGATATTTTTCGGTCTCGCCAAGGGATTGGATATTGAGATATTCAAAAAGATTAAATTGGATATCCCGGTAGTTGACGTTGTATTCCATTTGGACGCTCCTGATTTTTAGGT
>JAGRNM010000081.1 GCA_020440745.1 Deltaproteobacteria bacterium | reverse complement strand
TTTAAGATTGGAAGAAAACCTTATTAAAAAGGCTAAGCGTTACGCTGCTCGGCAAGAATTGTCTTTATCCAAAATGGTGGAGGATTATTTTAGGCAGTTGACGCTTAAGAAGTCTCCTGACTCATCCTCAAAAGTCCAAATTGAGCCTGGTCCTATTACGCGTTCGTTGGCGGGTTCTCTTAAAGGAATTGCTTTAACAGGCTCTGAGTATGGTCGTTATCTGGATAAAAAGTATCAATGAAAATTCTTTTTGATACCAATATTATTTTAGATGTTTTGTTATTGAGAAAGCCCTTTGTGAAGGATGCTCTGGCTTTGTTAGCTTTTGTAGAAAAGGGTCTGCTTAAAGGTTTTATTTCTTCTACTGCTGTAACAACTATTTATTATTTGGCTAGAAAAAAATATAGTGCGGCTAAAGTAAGAAATCTTTTGCAAGATTTGTTTCTTTTATTTGACGTAGTAGAAAGTTCCAAGGATGACTTCCAGCAAGCTTTTGATTGGGGCTTTAAAGACTTTGAAGACGCCGTGGTCTATCAGAATGCTAGGCGAGCAGATTGCCAAGGGATCGTGATGCGTAATCTGAAGGATTTTTCAGCAGCAAAGTTGCCAGTTTATTCTCCAGAGCACTTGGTTAAAAAACTTTATCTTACTTATCAAAAGGAAGATTAACTCGGCACTTTTTCCCAGTCCTTCAAAAACTTTTCCAAACCAATATCAGTAAGAGGATGTTTAGCTAGTTGTTGAATGACTTGAAAAGGAATCGTTGCCACATCAGCTCCAATTAACGCAGACTGTACTAGATGGATAGGATGACGAATACTGGCTACTAAGATTTGAGTCTCAAAGGCGTAGTTGTCATAGATTGTGCGGATTTGTTGGATCAGCTCCATTCCATCGGTGGAGATGTCATCTAAACGTCCTACAAAAGGGCTGACATAAGTGGCGCCAATCTTGCCCACCATTAAGGCTTGGCTGGCACTAAAGACTAAGGTGATGTTGGTCTTAATATTTTCTTCCACACAAACTTTAAGTGCCTTTAACCCTTCCACAATCATAGGGATTTTGATGACAATGTTTTCATGGATGGAGGCGTATTCTCTGGCCTCTTTTAACATGCCTTTAGCATCGGTTGAGACTACTTCTGCACTGATGGGACCGTCCACAATCTCCACAATTTCTTCTAAGACTTCTTTAAACTTGCGACCTGTTTTGGCAACCAGGCTGGGATTGGTGGTAACGCCGTCTAAAAGACCCATGGCTTGAGCTTGTTTGATTTCTTCGGTGTCGGCGCTATCGATAAAAAATTGCATGGCTTCCCTTTCTTTATTTTCTAAGCTTGGCGGTATCGCTCTACACAAGTCGCCTCACAAAAGTAAAGACCCTTATATTGTAGGCTGATTTCTTTAGGGTTATAGGTTCCACAGGTGGCACAGGGGACCATGGTGTCTAAGACGGTGTGTTTTTTATTAGCCTCAGAAGGAGGGGGAGTATAAAAACTTTTTAATACCTTTTTACCTAAAGAAAAAAAGCGCAACAAACTTAAAATAATCAAGCTAATAAAAAGAATGAAAAGAAGACGTAGCATGAGAGACTTTATTGGCTTTCTAATTGTTGAGGGTGTGTGGGAGTTTTGGGTTTTTCTTCGTTTCTTTCTTGAAAATGAAATCGGTAAAGGGGAACGACTTTTTTATTATGTCGTAAGCTCTTTAATAGGGCCAAAATGCTTAAGCCTTTGATAGGGTGAATATAATCAGGTGCAATTTCTGCTAAAGGCTCTAAGACAAAACGTCTACGGTGGGCCTCAGGGTGGGGGATGCTTAGACTCTTACTGCGATAAATTTCGTCTCCAAAAAAAAGAAGATCTAAGTCTAAGGTGCGTGGAGCCCAAGGGTATTCTCGAGTGCGGCCATTTTCTTGTTCTATTTTTTCTAAAACTCTAAATAATTGAACAGCATTGAGGGAAGTCTTCACTTGCACGCAGGCATTGAGGTAGGCGTTTTGACTCTCCCCGTTTAAAGTTAAGGGTTCGGTTTCGTAAAAATGCGAAATCCGTCCTACTTCTATCTGAGGGTGGGCCTTAAGGGACTCTAAGGCTTTGCTTAAATAGCCCTTTCGGTCCCCAAGGTTACTGCCTAATCCCAGATAGGCTTGTCTAACTTGCTTTATTTCTTTCATTCTTCTAAAGAGCTTATCGACTTTTGTCCGCTCTAGTCAATGCGATAAAGTTTTTTTTCTTGGAGAAGTTATTTAAGTTTTTTTCAAAAAAATAAAAAATCAAGTCCAAATAAAATTTAAAGGAAAATTAATTATGGCACGGATTAATGAACATTATCTTAAACTAAAGGCTGGTTATCTTTTTCCCGAAATCGCTCGCCGCGTCAAAGCTTTTCAGGAGCAGAATCCTAAAGCTCGATTAATTAGGTTAGGCATTGGCGATGTGGTCTTGCCTTTGGCTCCAGCGGTGGTCCGTGCTATGCAGGAGGCTTGTGAAGAAATGGCCTCTGAGGAAGGTTTTCATGGTTATGGACCAGAGCGGGGTTATGAGTTTTTATCTAGTGCCATTGCTAAGCACGATTATGCGTCTCGTGGAGTAGAGATTAAAACCAGTGAAATTTTTATTTCGGATGGTTCCAAATGTGACTCAGGAAATATCCAGGAGCTTTTTGCTTTATCTTCTAAGGTAGCGGTGGCTGATCCTGTTTATCCAGTTTATGTTGATACCAATGTGATGGCGGGTCGTACGGGAGAAATTTTAAAATCGGGGCATTATGAGGGTATTGTTTATCTTTCAGCTACTCAAGCCAATCATTTTAAGCCCAGTCCTCCTGAGGAGAAAGTGGACGTGGTTTATTTATGTAGCCCTAATAATCCAACAGGCTCAGTCTTGACTAAAGAAGAGTTACAAACTTGGGTCCATTGGGCAAAAGAAAACGACGCGGTGATTTTATATGATGCAGCTTATGAGGCTTTTATTCAGGATCCAAACTTGCCCCATAGCATTTATGAGATTGAAGGGGCAAAGGAAGTGGCTATTGAGTTTCGTAGTTTTTCTAAGACGGCTGGTTTTACCGGAACCCGTTGTGCCTTTACGGTAGTGCCAGAAGAAGTCTTGGGTAAGACTCAAGGTGGAGAAAAAGTTTCTCTTAACCAGCTTTGGAACCGTCGCCAGTCTACCAAGTTTAATGGTGTTTCTTACGTTATTCAAAAAGCAGCGGCAGCTTGTTATTCTGCTCTTGGGCAGGAACAAATTCAGGCTAATATTAAATATTATATGGAAAATGCTGGTTTAATTCGAGAAGGCTTGGCTTCTATGGGCTTAGAAGTTTTTGGCGGAGAGCATGCTCCTTATATTTGGGCTAAGACACCTAAGGGTTTGGGTAGTTGGGATTTTTTTGATGAGCTTTTAAATAAATACCAGGTGGTGGGCACGCCAGGCGCAGGCTTTGGTCCTAGTGGAGAAGGTTATTTTAGATTAAGCGCCTTTGGTAAAAAAGAAAAAGTGATGGAAGCCATTGAGAGAATTAAAAAAGGGTAGCTTTTACAGCTACCCTTTTTATTAATTTTTTTAAAAAAATATTACCAGCGATTGCCGCCACCGCCGCCGCGATCACCACCGCGACCACGACCGCCGCCGCCGTAACCACCGCCGCCGCCACCGCGACCACGGCCACCACCAAATCCACCGCGACCACCACCACCGCCGCGAGGACGATCTTCTCTAGGTTTGGCCTCGTTAACTTTAATGGTACGCCCTTCTAGCTCGGTTCCGTCTAAGGCAGAGATAGCTGCCTGAGCTGCATCGTCTTCCATTTCTACAAAACCAAAACCGCGTGAGCGGCCAGTCATTTTATCTACAATTACTGAAGCTGAGAGGACTTCGCCGTGTTTAGCAAAGGCTTCCTTCAAAGCAGCATCATCAGTAGCGTAGGGCAGTCCCCCTACATAGAGCTTTTTAGCCATTTTTTGTATCTCCTTCTAGCTTAAGCTAGATCCTAAATGTGACACTTGCTTCTCCATCGAGCTAGCTTAGGAAGACGGACTGGAAAGGAAAAACTTTCGAATGCGGTCATCGGGACGCTACTGAATGGAAAAAGTATTTCAAGGACTTAGGCTAAAAAATCTAGCGCTAAGTAGCAAGTTTTTTTATTTGTTTGGAGAAGTTAAGTAAGAGGGCTGGATTGATAGGAAAGTCGCTATTTTAACAAAACTATTTAAATTAGAGAAATATAAAAAATATTCTCCCTGGGGTTTAAGCCTTTGCTTTGAGAGTTAGGTTTTGAAAAAAACTCAATAGATTTAGTAGCTTATCAGGTTTGGTCAGGCTAAGTTGTGACCTTAAGTTATTATTCCATTTTTTCTTTTTGCTATGGGACGGGCTTCTTAGCCATGCTACACTTTTGAAGTGGTGGTTAATCAGTGTAAGGAGGTGTGTGGATGCTCAGGCTTCGGGACTTTAGACCTTCCACTCAAACGGTCAACTTACGAGATGAATATCAAGACTCCCCTCAGGAAAAAGATCTTCATCTTTCGGAAGGAGCCTTTGGTTTTCTTTTGCAAGAAGACTTGGTTTCCTGTTTACACCGTCTTGTTGAGGCGAGTAAAAACGCAGTACTCAAGTCTAATCTTTGGCACGCTTCTAAGAAAAAGAAATTTTGGGAAGAAGCCCATCGCTTGGCTGATTTGGGTCAAGTAGAGGAGCTGGAGTCTCTCTTAGAAAAAAGTCATGATTTGATTAATGATCCTATTAAATTGCATGCTTGTTTGCAGTGGGCTTATGAGCAGGCTTGGTTTTTTTCTTTGGAAAGGGCTTTTCAGGCTGCTCATCAGGGAGACTCAAGCCGTCTTAAGCAAGAGCTACAAAAAGTAGGTCATTACCAAACTTATTATAACGATCATTTTACCGCTAAGGGTTATCAACTTAAAGTAGAAGAAAGTTTAATTAAGGATCTTTATGGGCAAGTGCGCGCCCGTCAAAAAGAAAGTCTTAAGATTTATCCCACAAGTTAGTTTGGCTTGAGTTTTATTAATTTTTTTATAGCTTGTTGATGGGCTTATTAAGCTAGGCCTAAGACTTCTTTCATAGAATAAAGGCCTGGTTTTTGTTTAACAAGCCAAAGAGCAGCTCTTACGGCTCCTTGAGCAAAGTTTTGTCGGCTGGTAGCTCGGTGGGTTAGTTCTAGTCTTTCTCCAGTGCCAGCAAAGAGAACAGTGTGGTCTCCCACAATGTCACCTCCCCTTAAGGTTTGAATGCCAATTTCTTTTTGAGGTCTTTCTCCAGTTAAGCCCTCTCGATGATAGTTGGCGACTTCTTTTAGATTTCTTTTTAATGCAGAGGCTACTGACTCGGCTAAGCCTAGTGCGGTGCCACTGGGGGCATCCTTTTTTTTGGCGTGGTGAGCTTCGATAATTTCTACGTGGTAGTCGTCTCCTAATAAACGGGCGGCTTCT
This sequence comes from Deltaproteobacteria bacterium, assembly GCA_020440745.1. GTDB lineage: Bacteria > UBA10199 > UBA10199 > DSSB01 > DSSB01 > JAGRNM01. The sequence goes on along the minus strand of JAGRNM010000081.1, from coordinate 914 downwards.
GCTGCAACTTGAAAAAGAACGTTAACTCCCACACTCATATTAGGTGCCATGAGAGATGGAATTTTTTTTAAATAGCTCTGAAGTTCTTTTTTTTGACTCTCATTAAAGCCAGTAGTGCGAATGACGATGGCCTTGTTATGTTGAGCACAAATAGCAGCATGCTTAAGGCTAGCTTCTGGAGAGCTAAAGTCAATGACTACCTCTCCAGCGTTGATGCATTTTTCTAAGTCATCGACGACCTCAAAGCCTTCGGCTTCTTTTTGACCTACTTGAGAGTGTCCTGGTCTTTCGATGGCGCCGGCAAGCGTTGCTTGGGGGTTTTCTCGTATGGCTTGAGCTAGTGCTTGACCCATACGACCATTAAATCCAGTAATAATAATCTTAGTCATAGTCATTTTTAAGTGCTGCTTTGTTTTAAGTTTTTATTTGAGTTTTTTTTTAAATTAATTGGTATTGTTTTAATACGTCTTTTAATTTAGTTTTGTTGGCTTCTTCTAGATCTACCAAGGGCTTTCGGATTTCTTGGCTAATCTTACCCATCATGGCTAGGGCTGCTTTGACAGGAGCCGGATTGGTTTCGATAAATAAAATTTCATTAAGATCGCTCAGTTTAAAATGAAGCTCGCGGGCTTTTTGTAGATCTTGTTTTTGAATCGCTTCCCACATGGCGCGGCATTCTTTGGGCATTAAGTTGGCCGTGACGCTAATGGCTCCTTGGGCTCCTAAACAAAGCATGGGAAAAGTCAGGGCGTCTTCTCCTGAAAGGACTAAAAAGTCTTCTCCACAGCTTTGGATGATTTTGCTTACCTGATTTAAATCCCCAGTGGCTTCTTTAACTCCTAAGATGTTGGGGTGCTTGGCTAGTTTTGCCATGGTGACAGGCAGCATGTTGATTCCAGTACGCCCTGGAATAT
>JAGRNM010000080.1 GCA_020440745.1 Deltaproteobacteria bacterium | reverse complement strand
GAAAGAGCACTTATTAAATATTAGTCCTATGGAAAAGTTAGAGGATGGAGAGCTTATTTTTGTAGCTTGGAATGCCTTATATCTTAAGAGCAACTTTAATGGTTTTGTAACGGGTTTTTATAATCTAAAAACATTTTTAGAAGGGATCTTAAAGTCCAATGAATATTGGGCCTCTTATCAGATACATTTTTTACAAGATGGAAAAATCATTTATAGTAACGTTCCAGATCGGGAATTTAATGACAAATTCAAACAAAGTTTTCGCTTAGAGGTCTACGGCCAAATATGGCATTTAGAAGTAGCTCCTACACCTGACTTTGTTGGGTCTATGAAACCGCCTTTGGCACTGGTCTCTTTAATTGTTGGCCTTTTTTTCTCTTTGATTATGGCCTTAATGATTTATTTGGCTCAGTCTACGCTAAAAAAAGGCGTCCAGCTTAAGCTTGTCTTAGAAAAATTATCTGAAAATAAAGAGCGCCTTGAGTTAGCAACTAAATCAGCTCAGATTGGTATTTTGGACTGGAATATTCCGGGAGAAAAGATTTTTTGGAATCCTGAAATGTATAGGCTTTATGGACTTCCTCATCGACCCTTAAGGGATCTTCAAAAAGTCTATCAGGAACATATCTATCCTGAAGATCAAGAAGGGGTTGAGAAGATCATTAAATCGGCTTTAGAGAGCAAAAAAATATTTCACCATAGTTTTAGAATACTACTACCTGAGGGGAAAATCCGTTATCTAGAAGCTAGGTTTCGTTCTTATAGAAATCTATTGGGTAAGCCTTGTCGGATGTTAGGAGTTCATTGGGACATTACTGAGGAAAAAGAAATCGAAAAAATGAAAGCAGAATTTATTTCTACAGTGAGTCATGAGTTAAGAACACCTTTGACTTCTATAAGAGGATCTTTGGGTTTAATTAGCGGTGGTGCAACAGGTGATTTATCAGAAAAAGCTAGTTCCCTATTAAAAATAGCCCTTTCTAATTGTGACCGTTTAATCCGGCTGATTAATGATATAAAAAAAAAAAAAAAAATAGAGTCGGGTAAAATGAAGTTTGAAAACAAAGCCTTTAATTTAATAGAAACAATCACGCAAGTGGTTTTGTCTAATGAGGCTTATGCGTCTCAGTTTAATGTTAGGCTTAAGTTTAAAAATGACTTAGAAGAATTAATAGTGTTAGGAGATCAAGATAGGATTATTCAAGTATTAACTAATTTAATTTCTAATGCGGTTAAGTATTCTCCTCAAGGGGGTTTGGTCTCTATTTTTATTTCAGTTTTTAATAACATGGCAAAAGTTAGTATTGAGGATCAAGGCTCAGGAGTTCCTGAAGAATTTAGAGAAAGAATTTTTCAAAAATTTTCTCAGGCTGATTCTTCTGATACCAGAAAAAAAGGAGGAACAGGCTTAGGGCTAAGTATTTGTAAAGCGATTATTGAAAAGCATCATGGTCATATTAATTTTACTTCAGTCACGGGAGAGGGAAGTGTTTTTTATTTTGAACTTCCTTTATTAAATAAAACAAAATAATCAGGGGTTAAAATGGAAAAAAAATTATTAAAAAAAATTCTTTATGTTGATGACGATGATGATATTAGAACCGTTGGAGAAATGGCGCTTAGCTTGGGAGATTTTTTAATTAAGGTTTGTTCCTCTGGTAAAGAAGCTTTAGCTGTTGTCAAAGATTTTGAACCTGATTTAATTATCTTAGACATGATGATGCCAGAGATGGATGGTATGGAAACTTTATCTTTTTTAAAAAAAGACAAAGAGACAGAAAAAATTCCGGTGATTTTTATGACGGCTAAGGTGCAAAAAGAAGAGGTAGAGGAATTTAAAAAATCAGGGGCCATTGCTGTGATTACTAAACCTTTTGATCCCATGAGTTTGGCCCAAGAGGTAAAAAAGAAGTGGGAGGACTATCTTTGAGCATGCCTTTAGAACATCAAGAGAGATTGGAGAGTCTAAGGCAAGAGTATCGTCAAGAATTTCCATCCCATATTAGGTTTTTAGAAGAGTGCTGGAAAAAAATTTCTAATCAAGAATCTACTCAGGAAACCTGGGATGCCTTTTATAACAGGGCTCATCAGTTGGCTGGTTCTGGATCAACTTTTGGTTTTGCTAAAGTTAGTCGCTTGGCGGGGCTTTTACAAAATCTAATTAAGCAATTAAGATCTTTGTCTAGCGTGTCTTTAAGAGAAAAAAAGGATTTAGAATCTTTATTATTAGCTTTAAAAAATCCTTTTTAATCACCTTTGGTGAGCATTTTTTGGAGAGTCTCAACCCAAATTGAATTGTCATTTAAGGCAGGGATGAGTAAAAGCTCTTCTCCTCCTTCTGCACGCCATTGTTCTCGGGCTCGGATACCGATTTCTTCTAAAGTCTCTAAACAATCGGCCACAAAGCTTAAGCAAAAAACAGCCAGACGCTTTTTGCCTTCTTTGGCTAGTTGGCTTAAGACTAGATCGGTAAAAGGTTGAATCCACGGGGTCCTTCCCAGACGGGATTGAAAACTCATGAGGTAGTTTTCTTTTTTTAACTCCAATCCTTCAGCAACGGCTCTGGTAGTGGCTGCGCAATGGGCCCTATAACACAGGCCATTCGCGGCAATGAGTCGATCACAACAATCGGGAGATTTAAGACAGTATTGGCCACTTAGATCTGTTTTTAAAATTTGTCTCTCCGGCAGGCCATGGTAACTAAAGAGAACAAAGTCAGGCTTAAAAGTTTTTAGATTTTCTTGGGCTGACTTAACAATGCTTTCAATATAATCGGGGTGATCAAAAAAACTAGGAATAAATCTGGGTTCGGGCATTTTTAAAGTCTTGCATAAACTTAAGACGGCCTTTTCCGTACTACCTGTGGTGCTAGTGGCGTATTGGGGGTAAAGGGGTAGGACTCTTAGTTCGTCGATCCCTTGCTGTTTAAATTCTTGAAGAGCTGTTTTTAGAGACGGCTCTCCATAACGCATTCCTAATTTTACGATGTAGTTTGCCTCTAGGCTCTCCGATAAAGCTTTTGTTAGCCTTTGGGAGTAGACTAAAAGAGGAGAACCTTCTTTCATCCAAATACTCTGATAAGCCTTGGTGGATTTAGGCGCGCGAAAGGGAGCAATGATAAGGTTAACTAAAAACCATCTGGAAAATTTATTAATATCAATGACATCAGGGTCGCTCAAGAATTCTCTTAAATAACGCCTCACATCAGCGGTTTGTGGGCTTTTGGGAGTGCCTAGATTGCTTAGTAAAATACCAATCATGTTAATTTTAGTGTGTTCTTTTAATTTGTATTAGCTTCCGGGTTTTAAAACGACTAAAAGAATAATTCCTATTAAGAAAATAGTGGGGATTTCGTTAATCCAACGGCATTGTTTTTCGGTCAAATAAAAATCCTTTTGAGCAAAACGTTTGTAGGTAATGCCAGAAAGTATCTGGTAGCCAATTAAGCCAAAAACCATGGCTAATTTTCCATGAAACCATCCTGCCCGTAAGACGCTAGGGTTCATAGAAATTAAAAGGACACCAAATAAAATAGTCATCAACATGGCTGGATGAATGATAATGTAGAGAAGTTTTCTTTCCATCACTGTGTAGACTTGGGCCAATTTGGGTTCGTCTTGATGTCTGGCGTGATAGACAAAAAGCCTAAAAATATAAAATAATCCCGCAAACCAAGCCACCATAAAAATGAGGTGAAAGGCTTTGAGCCAGAGATAAAAGTTGTTTGGTAAAAGGTTTTCCATTATGATTGCCTCTATTTTAGAGGGGGTTTTATATTTCTATTAATTGAAGAGTTAAGCTAAATTAGCTTAAAGAGGCAATGTTAAAATCCAAAGTATTGTTTTTTTATTTTTATGGAAAAAATAACTTCTTTTAATTTTGAGGCGGGTCGTATTTTAGCTAATAAGTATGAGGTAATCCAGTCCATTGGCAAAGGTTGGGAAGGAGAGGTTTATCTTTTAAGAGAAAAAAATACTAAAATTGAACGGGCTGCTAAGTTCTTTTTTCCTCATCAAAATAAAAACAATAAATCCTTAGTACGTTATGCTAAAAAGTTACATAAATTGCGACATTGTTCCATGGTTATTCAGTATCTTTCCCAAGAGACTATTTGGTTTAGAAAACAGCCAATTAATTTTTTAGTCTCCGAATTTGTAGAAGGAGAACTCTTAAGTGATTTTATGAAAAGGCAAAAAGGAAAACATCTAGATCCTTATACTGCCTTACATCTTTTGTATGCTTTAGTTCAAGGTATGGAAGAAATCCATCAGCTTCGCGAATATCATGGTGATCTTCATACAGAAAACATTATTGTAGAGCGTTTTGGTTTAGAATTTCATCTAAAATTGGTGGATATGTATCATTGGGACCAGAGTTATTCTCGTCCAGAAAATATTAAAGATGATGTTTGTGATATGGTGCGTCTTTTTTATGAAGCTTTGGGAGGAGCAAAATATTATTCTAAACAACCTGGAGTTATTAAAGAGATTTGTTGCGGTTTGAAAAAAACTTTAATTTTAAAAAAATTTAAATCAGCTAAGAGGCTTAAAAACTTTATTGAAGCTTTACAGTGGGAGTAGTTTTTTGACAAAGATGGATGTTTTTAGTTTGAAATTAAATGATGCCATGGACCAAGTGAGGCTTTATGAAAGTGTCCAAGGTACTTTAGCTTTTTATTCCTCAGCCAATCCCTTATTTCAAGAGCCTAATCAGGATGCTGCTAGTATTTTTGTCAAAGAGCCATGGACAGTCTTAGCAGTGGCTGATGGTGTGGGTGGTTCTAGGGGAGGTAAGCAAGCAGCCGATCTGGCCATTGAGATTTTACAAAAAGGTCTTTCTCAAGCTTTTAAAGAAGGTGGGGCAATTAGAGAAACTTTGCTTAAAGTCTTTGAAGAGGCCAATGAGGCTATTCTTAAATTAGGTATTGGGGCTGCTACCACACTGATGGTAGTTTTAATTGAGGAAAAAGAATTTCAGACCTTGCATGTGGGAGATTCTGCCTGTTTGTTGGTAGGGGGAGGAGGTAAGCTTAAATTTCGTTCTGTTGATCATAGTGTGGTGGGTTATGGTCAAGAGGCTGATCTGATTGATCAGGGAGAGGTTCACGAACACCAACAAAGACATGTTTTGTTAAATTGTTTAGGCAGCACAGAAATGCGCGTGGATTTGGGGCCTAAAAAAGAACTCTATCAAAGGGATAGACTCTTAGTGGCTAGTGATGGTTTGTTTGATAATCTCACCGAGACTGAACTAGCTTCTATACTAAGAAAAGGTCCTATCAAAAAGCAGGCAAAACTTTTATTAGAGAGCTGTCAAAGTCGTATGCATACTAAAACAAAGGACCTTGGTTTACATAAGCCAGATGATTTAACTTTTATCCTTTATAAACTTATTTAGTTGGTGAGAGTCTTTAATTATTTCAAAATTGATTCATTAATTTTTTAGACGAGTAATAAGGCCTTGGTCGATGGAGCGTACATGGAGATCTCTTTGAGGAAAGGGAATTTCAATATTATTTTGACGAAATTGTTTTTCTACCTCAAATAATATGTCGCTAATGATAAATCTTTTTTGGGCGGCGTCAGAAACCCAAACAAATATTTCAAAATCAAGACTGCTGTTGCCAAAAGCTTGGAAGATGACTTTGGGTTTTCTTTTTGGGCTGACCAAAGGATGTTTAGAGGCTATTTCTTCCATGATATTTTTTGCTAATTCCACATTGCTGCCATAGGTTATGCCAACGGGCACTTCGACGCGGTAGTCTTTATCGCTAAAAGTTAAATTGGTTACTTTTTGGGTAATAAAGTCGGAGTTGGGTATAATTAATTGGGTTTTGCTGTGAGTCCTAATAATAGTGGAGCGCAGGCCTACTTTTTCTACTTCACCCCATTCGTTTTGTATTTCTAGCAAGTCTCCTACTTTAACAGGTCTTTCAAATAAGAGAATAATACCACTCACAAAATTATTAACGATATTTTGCAATCCAAAACCAATACCAACAGAGAGCGCTCCGGCAATAATTGCTAATTGTTGAAGCTCAAATCCCAAGGCAAAAAAGGCAAAGACTACTCCTAATATCCACAGAGCATAACGTAATAAGCTATTGATTGAATTAGCAACTCCTAGATCAATTTGTTTTCTTGGATAAACTTCTCCTTGTAGAATAGTGCAAAGTAAAAAAGCCACTAAGTGGGAGATATAGAAGAAAAGAGCTGCTTGTAAGAACATACCTAAAGTAAGAGTTCTTTCTCCTAAAGAAAAACCTAAGGATAAAATAGCTTCTCTTGCTTCTCTAAGATTGGGATAAATTTTCCAAAGAGTGGGTAAATTAAATATGGCAGAAAAAATTAAGATAACTTGTAAAA